>CAVJQR010000071.1:5566-12316 GCA_963651605.1 Agathobaculum sp. | reverse complement strand
GATCAAAGAAATCTATAAGTTGGGCGTGGATTCATTGTGGATTGTCATCATCATTTCAGTATTCATTGGTACCGTAATCGCCATTCAAATTTCATTGAACATCAGTTCTCCTTTAATTCCGAAATTCACGATCGGCTATACAACCCGCGAAATTATTCTTTTGGAATTTTCATCTTCAATCATGTGTCTGATTTTAGCAGGAAAAGTCGGCAGCAACATCGCCTCTGAAATTGGGACAATGCGCGTCACCGAACAGATCGATGCCATGGAAATCATGGGGGTCAACTCAGCAAATTTTCTGATTCTGCCCAAGATGATTGGCATGATGATGTTCATTCCCGTGTTGGTCATCTTCAGTATGTTTACGGGCATCCTTGGAGGTATTGCAGCCAGCTATTCAACAGGCACAGGCATGACACCTGCATCGTTCGAATATGGTCTGCAATTCTATTTCAATCAGTTCTATATTTGGTATTCCATCATCAAATCGGTGGTTTATGCTTTTATCATCTCTTCCATTGCTGCCTATTTCGGCTACAATGTCAAAGGAGGAGCACTGGAAGTGGGCAAGGCAAGTACCAATGCAGTCGTCATGAGTAGCGTCATGATCCTGCTGGCCGATGTTGTTCTAACTCATATAATGCTGACATAATTCGCTTGTTATGATAGAGATAAAGAATATAACCAAATCGTTCGAGGGGCGAACAGTCCTAAAAAACATCAGTACGGTTTTCGAAGATGGCAAGACCAATTTGATTATCGGACGAAGCGGCTCAGGAAAGACCGTCATGATCAAGAACATCATCGGGTTAATGCGCCCCGACAGTGGCGAGATTCTCTACGATGGCCGCGACCTCACCCTGATGAATAAGGCCGAACTGAAGTCATTGCGTAAAGAAATGGGAATGCTGTTCCAAGGCTCCGCTTTATTTGACAGTATGACTGTTTTGGAAAATGTCATGTTTCCACTGGAAATGTTCTCAAGTGATTCGTCAAAAGAGCGATTGAAACGTGCTGAGTTCTGCCTTGAACGTGTCAACATGTCGGAAGCAGGACACCTGTATCCCTCCGAAATCAGTGGTGGTATGATGAAACGCGCAGCCATTGCCCGCGCCATTGCCCTCAAACCGAAGTATCTTTTCTGCGACGAGCCTAACTCCGGCCTCGATCCTAAGACATCCTTGCTGATCGACGATCTGATCCACGACATCACAATGGAGTATAAAATGACGACGGTCATCAATACGCATGATATGAACTCCGTCATGAATATCGGAGACAATATCGTGTTTATCCGCGAGGGCGTAAAGGAATGGCAAGGGACGAAAGACGATGTCATCACTTCAAACAACAAAGCATTGAACGATTTCATCTTTGCCTCAGACCTTTTCCGCAAAGTAAAGGAGGTGGAAGAAGGCGAACTAAAAGAATCGCATCAGGCTCATTAATATATCTTTACCATGAAAACATTTCTGTTCGTCACTCTTCTTTTGGGGAGCGCATTGTATTGCTCGGCACAAAAGTCTGCCAATCTTCCAGATTCCATTTATGTCGGCGGGCAACAACTTCACGTTCAAGGAATTGCTTTGGACAAGCAACACAAGCACATGTACTTTTCTTTCACCAACAAATTGATCAAAACAGATCTGCATGGAACCATCATCGGGAGCGTTGATCAGCTGGAAGGCCATTTGGGGGCCATCACTTTGAATCCTGAAGATGGACGGATTTATGCCTCGTTGGAGTGTAAAAGTGATGAAATAGGTACATCTATTGCCAAAAAGATGGGGACTAAAACCATCACAAAGGCCAATTCCATTTTCTACATCGCCATCTTTGACGGAGAAAAGATCTCCCATGAAGGAATGAACCCCCAAAATGATGGAGTTATGACAACTGTTTGCGTACAAGATGCACTACGCGATTACCAAGCTACCGTGCAAGAGCAAGGGGCCGAACGAGAGCATCGCTATGGATGTTCGGGCATAGACGGTGTAATGTTTGCTCCCATGATTGGCAATACATCCTCAAAACAAAACTATTTGTATGTCGGTTACGGCATATATGGCGACACGACCCGCACCGACAATGACTACCAAGTGTTACTTTGCTACCATCCCGACTCTCTAAAGTCGTATGAGCGACCTGTCAAATGGGGGGAAATCCATACAAATGGCCCAAAGAAACCGTTCAAGAAATTCTTTCTCAAAACAGGGAATACAACATATGGCATACAAAACATGGCCTATGATGCCTTGAACCAACGGTCTATTTTAGCCGTTTATCCCGGTAAAAAATCAATATACCCCAACTATTCACACTTCTCTTTCGACATGACGCAACAACCGGTTTGGGATCAGTTGGAAGGAATGGGACAAGTCGAATACCAATGGACCATTCTGTTAGACGATAATTACAATCATGACAAAGAACGCAATCCCGCAGGATGGAATTTTCAATGGGGAAGCACCGGCATTTGCCCTATTGAAAACGGCTATTTTTATATTTCCGAAAACCACCGCAACAAGCAAGGAGAAGAGAGTTGCACCGCTCGCCGCTATAAATGGATCGGCGATTTGCATAATCCGTTCCGCATCGACGAGTAAACTTTTCCCCAACATCAGTTGAATAATACGGGTGTTTGTTTCAGTTTATTGCCGAATGAACTGCAGTTTGCTCCGCATAAAACTCGAGTTTATTCGGCATAAAACTATCAAAAGCTCCAATATTTATTGATTGGCTCTCCCCTTCTTTACGGCCGGAAGTGCCGAAGCTCCATAGATAGCCACATCAGGGAGTTTTGAAACAGCAATGGTTAGCTTCTCGACCATCGTCGGATAAAGGAATGAATGAAGCGATTGCCGGAGTGATTCTTCATACAATTTGTAGGCTTTGGCTATACTTCCCCCAATCACGATCGCCTCAGGATCGTAGGCGAGCAGCAATGCCTTCACCAATTCTCCCAAGTGCCGGCCAAACTCTTGCCAAAGGACCAATGCAATCACATCGCCGTTTTCAGCTGCGATGGCTGCATCTTTGCCGGTAGTTCCATATTTGATAAAAAATTCGCTTCCACAATAATGCTCGTAGTCGGAGTCGAGATAGGGCAACGAGCCCACTTCTCCGGCTGCCGTATTGCGGCCACTATAGAGAGAGCCGTTAATGATGAGCCCGGCCCCGGCACCCGTACCGAGCGTTAGCCCCACCACATCGGAATATTGTCGGGCTGCACCAAACATCTTCTCGCCGAGAGCAAAACAGTTGGCATCATTGTTTACGGCTACAGGTACGCCGAATTCTTTCTCGAGTATCTCTTTGATGTGAACCTCCCTCCACGAAGGAATATTCGTAACATTATAGACAACACCCCGCTGCCAATCGACAACCGACGGCACTCCTATGCCTATACTTTCGAGAGTATCGTCCGAAACTCTCCGTATGCTCTCTATAATAGCGTCAATTACCACCTGAGGATCGTCTGTTTTGGGGGTACAGACTGCATATCGGTTTATGATCTTTCCGTCAGCAACAGCTCCGGTTCTGATGTTTGTTCCGCCAAGGTCAATTCCTATTCTCATACAATTTATTTTAATCGTTAGCCATCTTTTTCTTCGTTGTAAAGATACAAAAGAATATTTCTTCTAAAAACATAAAAGCGAGAGGCAAGAATCTTAATAAAAGCAAAAAGGTCCTCGACATATCATCATGTCGAAGACCTTTCCATAGGATTAGCCGCAGCCGCTATGCGACCGGCATCAAGTTATCAATAACCTTCATTTTGTTTCAACAAACCACCGGCCTTTGTCACTTCAGCAGAAGGATAAGGGAATACGATCATGTAAGACTGATAAGCGTTCTTCGTAGGATAGTCAGCATAATCACCGATAGTAAATGTAGAATTGTAGTCTGCACGGTCAGCATAATGACGAACACGTGGGTGAGCTGCCAACTCTGCATCAGCCAAAGCTTTGATTTCTGCACTGCTTGAACGATTCCAACGTTTCAAGTCATAGAGGTGATCCGAAAATTCGAATGCCAACTCACAACGACGTTCGTGGTAGAGATCTTTCCAAGTGGCAACGCCTGATATCGGAGTAAGTTTCGAACGTACACGGATACGGTTGATATCGGTTGTCGCATTGGCTGCCTGCCCTGTTGCCAAATATGCCTCAGCACGGAGCAACAAACAATCGGCAAAACGCAGCAACGGGAAGTTGACACGAGCTGTAGGCCAGTCACCGTTACCACTTACGTAGTCGCTTGTACCATCACCAAGCCCCTTATGTTTGAACGGATCCATATATTTATTGATCATGAAACCGGCCTCAACATCGGATGTTGAATAGAATTTTCTTGTTTCGCCGTTGAATTCAAATTCCTGACCATACTCAAGAATGGAACGAACCAAACGCTCGTTGCCGGCACCGTCTTTCAACATTTCTTCGTAGATATCGTAAGAAGGTTTGTTTTGTCCCCAACCATTGTAGATACCCCAACCTTTGTTTTCAAGAATAACGCCAGGAAACTCCGAACCACCAGGGTTCGTTCCGCCATTACCCGGGATAGTCCACAAATATTCTCTTGTCCAATAATCAGAGAAATCGGAAGAGAACAACTGAGAGAAGGAATCAGCCAAACCACGACCATAGTTGTTTTCAAGATCGTTGACGCAAGTGATTACATTTTGCCATTGAGTAGCATCCCAAGTAGCCCAATACGCATAGACTTTTGCTTTATAGCCAACGCAAGCAGCCTTGTGAGCACGTCCTCGTTCATCCGCGCCATACTCTTCAAACTTAGGAAGGTAAGAAATTGCTTTGTCGAAATCCGCGATAATCATTTCGTAGTTCTTCATTACCGTAGCTTGCTGAGTTGGGATAGAGTTATCGTATCCACCGGGGAAATCCTCGTAGCGACAGAATGGAATACCCTGCTTGTCTGTACCATAACGGTAAGCCAAATAGAAATGAGAGAGTGCACGCATGAAGTATGCTTCACCGAGTGAACGACTTTCAACACTCGAAAGAGTTGAACTTGATTCTTTTTCAAGAAGTTTGTAGATCACCCAGTTTGAACGAGAAATAGTCTTTGTCATTGTCGACCATACATCACGCAACGGGCTGAAGTCTCCATCATAATTGAAAGTTGCCAAACCGGGATAACCACGAGTACGGCCCCAAACAATATCGCAGGCAGCACCCTGCTCCCAGAAAAATTCACGGCCGAAGCAACCTTCTTGCTGGACTCCGTAGTAAAGCTCGTCAATAGCATCGATTGACTGCTGGTCGTTGGTGAAATATGTAGAGGTTGATGGGTTGCCTTCTGGCACAGTGTCAAGGAAATCGCTACATGACACCGATACAAGAGCCAATGATGAAACGGCAAGACCTAAAATATATTTTTTCATATTTTTCCAATTTAACTTTGTTGTATACTTGATCAAGAAATTAATAGTTCAACTTAACACCGAATGAGTAAACCTTAGATACCGGGTAGTTGAGAGCATCCCATCCACCGCACTCAGGATCCATACCTGAATAGTTGGTGATTGTGAAGAGGTTCTCACCTGAGAAGTAAATCGAAAGGCTACTGCCTCGTGTACCAAAGTGAGCAGCTTTACGCAAAACACGAGTAAGATCGTATGTAACGGTAAGGTTCTTCAAGCGCAAGTAATCCGCATCTTCCAAATACCATGAGCTTGCTGTTGAGAAGTTGCTGTTCGGATCGTTCTTAGACAAGCGAGGAATGTTACTGCTTGTATTAGTCGGACTCCAGGCATCGAGGATATCTGTTGAACGGTTGAAGTTACCTTCTTGATCACTTGCCAGCATGTATTTACCGGCATAGAAGGCTTGTGCACCACCAACACCTTGGAACATTGCGCTTACACTCAAGTCTTTATATGAGAATCCTGCGGTAAGAGAGTAGGTCCAGTTCGGAGTAGCATTGCCCATATACTGACGGTCGTTGTTGTCGATTACGCCATCGTTGTTGTAGTCTTCGAACTTCAGGTCGCCGGCTTTCGCATTCGGTTGGATAGCTTTTCCGTCTTTCTGATAAGCGGCTGCTTCTTGATCTGACTGGAAGATGCCGAGACTACGGATCAAATAGAATGAGTTCAGAGGCTGACCTTCGGTTGTCTGATAGATATAAGGAATGTTACGGAATCCACCGCCTCCGGTCCAAACACCTGCGTTGCCATCAGAATCCTTCACACCAATATCCGTTACTTTGTTGCGGTTGTAGGCCACGTTGCCGGTTACAAAGTATGACCAGTCGCGATTTACCTTGTCTGCCCAAGTAGCTTGAGCTTCAAAACCGCGGTTGTTCACCTCACCCATGTTAACGAGCTGGGCACTAATACCCATATAGTCCGGCCAGTTCATGGATTGGGTCTGGATCAAGTTGTAAGTACGTTTGTTATAATAGTCAAGAGCTATGCTCAAACGATTCTTTAAGAACGCAGCATCCAAACCAAGGTCGAACTGTTCGGAAGTTTCCCAAGTCAAGTTTGGATTAACAACTGAGTTGTAGTACCACATTGTTCCCCAAGTCGTATTGTTTTCCACACCATATTGAGCCTGCTCGTTGTATGTTCTCTTCGAAAGCATTGCCGCCTTATAGTTGTAGCTGATGGAACCAAGGTTACCTACACGACCCCATGATCCACGGATCTTGAGGAGATTGACTGCATCGCTCTTCGGGAAGAAGCTTTCGTTTGATAGTTTCCATGCAGCAGTTACAGCCGGG
>CAVJQR010000071.1:3196-5556 GCA_963651605.1 Agathobaculum sp. | reverse complement strand
CCGGGAAGTCACCGTGATTGTTAGCCTTCGGCAGACGGCTGGCATAGTCACGGCGCCATGAAGCAGTAAGGAAGTAACGGTCGTCATATGAATAAGAGACACGTCCGATAATTGCCACATTCGCATCAGGACCCGTCAAATAGTCATCAACTGTTGAGGAAGAGACGAATGACATATACTGCAAATATTCTGATTCATCAGAAATATCCCTACCATTGATAGACATACCACGGGTAAAGGTACGGTCGGCCGTTGTTGAGAGCAAAGCTCCGAAGGAGTGACGATCGTTGAAAACACGGTCATAAGTAAGCGTATTTTCCGTCAACCATTTGCTATAGTGAGAAGCCGATTCATTCAGTTCGTTGTAACCTTGTGGTTTACCAACCTCCGTACGGCGTGGACTGAATGATTTATAGTACCTGCTTGTCTGATTGTAAGTGTAACGGCTCACAAACTTCAAGCCGGGAACAATGTCTCCAACTGTAAGAGAAGTGGTCGTCCAGAAATCAGATGTCCGGTCAAAGATATTCTCTGCAGTCAACAAACGAACCGGGTTGATGGCATCACCATGGATATCAGCGAAGTTACTACCATACTGAGCAATGTAAGCAGGATCCTCGGTTGTCGTACCTCCAAACGAACCATCTGACTGATAGACAGTAGCAGAAGCCGGCATCATGATGGCACTAATGATTGATCCCGAATAGCCTGAGCTTGTATTGGTAGAGCGAGAGTTTGAACTACGCCAAGTGAGGTCTTCGTTGATGGTGATCCATTTGTTGATTTTATACGAACCGTCATAATGCAATGTCGACTTCTTTGAATAGGTACTGATAAGTGTACCGTCGTTGCTGTCGAATGCATAAGAAAAACGGTTTCTTGCATTCTCCGTACCACTGTTGACTGATACGTTATGACGGTGATAAAGTGCTGTGCGGAAGATCTCGTCCATCCAATTCGTACGAGTTGTTCCTACCCAAGGGTTCTTGGTCACATCCCAACCGGTAGGGAGATCCAGTCCGGCATTTGCATAAGATGTCTTGCGCATTTCAATCTCTTGTTCAGCATTCAACGGAGTCGGTAAGTTGCTGGCCTTGCGAACGCCAACCACTCCATCATATGATACTGACAATTTTCCTTCTTTAGCTTTCTTTGTAGTAACGAGCACACAACCACCGGCACCGGAAACGGCACCATAGATAGCGGCAGAAGCGGCATCTTTCAATACGACAATGCTTTCAATATCTGTAACAGAAGGAATCGGAGCCCCCGGTACCCCATCAACAACCCAAAGCACATTGTCTCCATTCTGTGAACCCTGACCACGGATCACAATGCTTGGAGTAGAGGTTGGTGAACCACCATTCGACTCAACCGTCACACCCGGCAACTGGCCTTGAAGCATTCCTTCCGTAGAAGAGACAGGACGCATGGTCAATGTCTCCGGATCGCCTACTACACCTACCGCAGCGGAAAGGTCTTGTTTCTTTTGTGCAGCACCATAACCCAAGACTACCAAGTCATCGAGCTGAGCTGCGTCATCTGCCAAAGTCACAGACATTCCGTCCTTAGCTGCTACGGTTTGTGATTTCATACCAACATAGGAAATTTCCAACATATCTCCCGGACGTGCCACAATACTGAATTTACCATCCATGTCTGTGATAACACCCGAAGTGGATCCTTTCACAATAATTGTTGCACCAAAGAGTGGTTCTCCGTTACTGTCCGTTACGACACCGTTGATTTTTGAGCTTTGCTGCTCACTTTGCGGAGCGACACCGACACTTGCATAGACAGAGCCGGTACCCAAAGCCAAACAACACAAAATTCTAACGCCTAAACGTTTCAGATTAGCCTTTCTCATAAATTTTACATTTCAATTGTTCGGTTTGACATTATTTTTTACTTGGTTAGTCATTACCATTGACAAAGATAAAAAAGAATAAACAAATGATAATTACATTTATATGACATTTTTACTACGAATTGGGTTAATTAAGGTTAAATCCGTTAATTATATTGCGTATTTTGGAGAAATGACATCATAAAAATCTTCCGTTCTAAATATTCACAATCCTTCCACCGGCTACAATAGGCAACTAATTATATTGCAATAAAATAGCAAACAAATATTCTCCATACAGCCCATCTGCATTATTATTTTACAGTATTTTATTTTATGTTAATACCATAAATCAATATTTTCATATCAGCTATTCTTATAACAAAATATTTCATTTATTTTCAAATACACGACTATAAAGTTTATCTTTCTCTAATTTCAAAATCTTTGTTGCCCATCATTTTCCCCAAAGGTGACCAATAACAAAAAAGTTTCTCGGGAGAAAACTCGAGTT
>CAVJQR010000071.1:0-3186 GCA_963651605.1 Agathobaculum sp. | reverse complement strand
AGTTTCATGCCGAGAAACTTTTTTGTTATTGGTCACCTTTTTCAAAGCATTGCACCTTTATAAGAATGGCCGGATGCTTTCTGCTGAAAAACATCCGGCCATTCTTCTTTTCAACTATCTTCTATCGGCTCAATAGCCAAAGATTTCCTGTTGCGTCAACTTCTGGATCGGGCCATATTGACTCAATCCTTTCATATCCAAATCTTTTTCGTCGCCCAACACAACGTATACATATTTACGACCTTTGACCCACTTCTCTTGGAAAGCTTTCAAGTCGTCCAATGTAAGCGTCTGCACTTGCTCGAACAACGCTTTGCGAGAATCGACCGACAAGCCCAAGTCTTGTGCATTCAAATAGGCCCACAAGATGTCCGATTTCGTAATACGTTCGGTACGCAAGCGGGTGATCAACGACTCCTTCGCCAAATCGAATGCTCGCTGCGACTCCGGCATTTGGTTGATAATCTCGTCGAATGCGGCCATTGCGTCCAACATTTTGTCGTTTTGCGTGGCTATGAAAGTACGGAAATAATAGGGGTATTTCAATTTGCTCGGCGAAACAAGGAAGGCTGCTGCCGAATAAGCCAACGCTCTCGACTCGCGCATTTCCTGAAATACGATAGAATTCATGTTGCCACCGAAGTATTCATTGTAAAGATTCAATGTCGGCTGAATGGAAACATCGAATTTCTCACCACGGTTAGAGACAGCCGAATAGTAGATCTGCTTTGCATCATATTGTGCAAAGTACACTTTATTGTCGTTCGTCTCCAACATCTTGTAATCTTTTCCTTCCTGTACCGGCAGCAGTTTCTCGGGCACTTGATGATATTTCTCGATTACCTCCAGCAACTCCTTCTGCTTCATCGGGCCATAATAGAGGATCTTATGTTCGTATTGCGTCAACTGATGAATACGATCCACCAATGCTTGTGGATCCATCTGCTGCAGTTCATCGGACGAAAGCACGTTCGTGATTGGAGAATCCGCTCCCCAAATGGCGTAATTAAGCAGACGGTTAAAGTTTGCACTTTGATTCAATTTGGCATCCGTGCGTGATTTCAAAATATCCACTACCAAGTTTTCATACGCCTCCTTGTTCACTTGGGCATCAGCCAGCAACTCTTCAAACAATTGGATGGCAGCGCCCATGTTCTCGCTCAAGCCGCTCAGCGTCACATACGTGCGGTTTGTCATCGGCGAAACGCTGAAATTGCAAGCCAACTTGTAGAATTCTTTGTTGATTTCCTGCAATGATTTGGTAGAAGTTCCCAAATAGGAGAGATAAACACAAGCCGTTTCCAGCGCTTTGTCGTTGGCCGTTCCCATCTCAAAGACATACAACAGCGAGAATACATCGTTGGTAGTATTCTCTTTGTAGAGTACCGGGATATTTGATTTTGCCGTAAATTGCTTCATATCCTTGTCGAAATCCAAGAAAACAGGCTCGATAGGTGTCGGCTTGATGGCCTGAATTTCACGCAAGAATGTGCTTGAACTGTCACGATTCATGACAATCGGCGTAATTTGCGGCTTGTCAATCTTCTTTTCGTTCGGGTCTTTGCCTTGACGTTTGTAGATCAAAGCATAATTGTCGCCGAAATATTTGTTGGCAAAATCCACCAGTTCCTGCTTCGTCACCTTGCTCATATCGTCCATTTGATTGACAACATCTTTCCAATCGTCGCCATCAATGAACGCACTGACGAACATTTGTGCGCGAGAGCTGTTGTCTTCCAGCTTTTTCATGAAGTACAATTTGTAATTGTTGAGGGCCGCCTCGAGAATATCATCCGAGAAATCTCCTTTTTTCAGTTTCTCTACCTCTGCAAGGAAAAGATCTTTCACCTCTTCCAAGGTTTGTCCCTGTTTCGGAGCACCGGCAATCAAAAAAGAGTTATAATCAGCCAGACCCAAATCACCGGAATATCCATACAACACCTTCTGAGCTTGCAGCAAATCGACATCAAGCAAACCCGCTTTTCCATTGTTCAATACATTTTTAATAAGCATCAACAGCAAATCCGAATACGAGTCGGACGGAATGCGCCAGGCAATAGCCACCTGTTCTGCATCGAGGCCCAATACTTCTTTCACGACAGGTGCCGTCAAAGGATTCTCTTTCGGCTCGGGACGTGCCGGCAGATTTTCATTCGGCTGCATCGATCCGAAATATTTTTGGATAATTTCGATTGTCTTCTCCGGGTCCAAATCGCCAGACATACAAATCGCTATATTGTTCGGAACGTACCAAGTCTTGAAATACTCCTTGATCTTTGTGATGGAAGGGTTCTTCAAATGTTCTTGGCTTCCCAATACTGTTTGCAAGCCATAGGGATAGTCAGGATAGAGAGATGCCAACAAGGCTTCCATAATCTTACGGCCATCGCGCGTCAACGACATGTTCTTCTCTTCATACACTGTCTCCAACTCGGTATGGAATCCACGGATCACAGCATTTTCGAAACGATCGGCCTGGATTCTTGCCCAGTTGTCTATTTCATTCGATGGAATATCTTCCACATAAACCGTCTCATCGAAACTGGTATAAGCATTGGTTCCATTCGCACCGATAGTAGACATCAATTTGTCGTATTCGTTTGGAATAGCATATTTTGATGCCTCATATGAAACGCTGTCTATCTGACGATACAATGCTTTTCGAGCAGTTTCGTCCGTAGTCTGGCGATACTCTTCAAACAACTCTTCTATCTGATTCAGTAATGGTTCCTCTTTTTCATAGTTGGAAGTACCAAAGTGATTCGTTCCTTTAAACATCAAATGTTCAAAGTAATGCGCCAATCCGGTTGTCTCTTTCGGATCGTTCTTGCCTCCTACCCGCACTGCGATATACGTTTGGACGCGAGGAGTCTCTTTGTTTACCGTCAGATACACCTTCAAACCATTGTCCAAGGTGTAAATCCGACTCTTCATCGGATCATTTGGAACGGATTCATAGGGGAGAGATGCTCCATTCGATGTGCATGCAGCCAATAGAATGAACAAACAGCACCCCAGTAAATAAATTGTTTTTCGCATAAAGATTATATTTAATAGATTGATTCTCGACAAAGATATGAAAAATGGATGAAATACAACACCTTAACTCTCTTCACAAAATATAAAAAAAGTTATTGCTGTCCGCTAAAACTTAAAAGGGCATAAACATTCCGTCCGAAGTCCTTT
>CAVJQR010000070.1:10940-12365 GCA_963651605.1 Agathobaculum sp. | reverse complement strand
GAATCAAATAGCAAAGAAGGATATACAGTTGTTGGAAATTGGCTTTGGAACGGGTTTGAATGCGTTATTGACATTAACGGAATTGATGACCAATGATCTTCAACAACACCTTGTGTATCATTCTGTTGAACGTTACCCTTTGGATATAAATATGGTGGAAAAACTTAATTATGGGAGGCTTTTAGGCGAAAAAGAGCAAGATCTTTTCAGCCAACTCCACCGAGCGGCCTGGGAACAAGAGGTGCCCATTACTTCAAAATTCACACTTCATAAGATCAAAGGTGACAGTAATTCTTGTGAATTGCCTAATGGTATCGATCTTATCTACTTTGATGCATTTGCTCCCGATAAGCAGCCCGAGATGTGGAGCCAAACTATTTTTGACAAACTATTTGCTGTTGCCAACCCCGGAGCGTTGATTTTGACTTATTGTGCCAAGGGGGTTGTCAGAAGAAGCATGCAATCGGTCGGTTTCAGTATGGAAAGGCTTCCGGGTCCTCCCGGCAAACGGCATATATTGCGGGGAACAAAACCCAAAGAATAGATCATTAGCGGGTCGTTTTGTTGAGATAAAATTAAACAGCCAAGTAGGAAAAATAAACAAATTCCCACTCGGCTGTTTTCTGTTAGTTTATGATTTCTTTATAGATAGATGTCACCAAAAAATTTCGGACAGTGGAAATCAGGGTGTGGAAGATCGATCGGGTTCCAGCTGACGAAGTGAGGGTATTCGGTATCGTCCGCACACTTGTAGAAATTTCCTTTGATCTTTTCCGGCAGGTTCTTCGGATCTAATCCGAGCAAAGTCAGAGGAATAGCGACCAACAATTCCCATTCATAGATTCCTTTCTTTTCTTCAAATGTATTTTCTTCCAGTGAAGAGTAGCGGCGAATGGACTTGTATTCCTCGTCAGTAAGAGTCGCTTTCTCGTTGCGCGAGTGGCGTTTTGCTGCATCGCATGTGCCGATGCAATTAAATTCTATGTTCATATATTGATCGTCGCCGGGAATTTGCATAAAGAATTCCACGCAACTGTCCAAATGTACATCTGAATCGTCTGTGTCGAATACCGCCTTTAAAGAAAACCCTTTTACGAAATATTTGATGTAGAGTGTTTTGTCGGAGCGAACAATGTCGAATACTGTAATAGGCTTGTACGGATAATCTTGCCAATTTATGGTGTCAATGTATTCCCGTCTTGCTTTTGTCTCCATCAGCCAACTTACGGACGACAAATCCAGATCGTCAAGACCCGGTACGAATGGAACCTTTAAACTTTTCATATTTACCTTTTGTGTTTTTGTATATTATATTATCTGTTCATGAATACCATTACCAAACCAACGATGGAAACCAGCATGATGACGGCTCCAACCAGTTTGTTCATTATCCCAATTCCTCGGACATTGAACCATCTGCTAAGC
>CAVJQR010000070.1:1622-10930 GCA_963651605.1 Agathobaculum sp. | reverse complement strand
GTGGTTATCAGAAACCACCATAAAACAGCCCCAAGTCCGAGCCCGCCGATGCCCGTCAACGTCATCCAAATGGAGTGTTCCGGAAGAACAAAGCCAAAGCGGGCGAAGAGTCCGATATAGAGCAAAACAATCAGCATATTACTTATTGTCAAAAGAAAAGCCGTGATGAAATCTTGTGTAAACGACAATTTCTTCTCTTTCCGCTTCTGCAAGTTCCGCACAGGATTGCTTCTATAAATATAGGCGCCAAACAAGGCCAATACAATGCTCCCCAATAATTGGAGAGGACGCTGGTTGGCTTCTACGAAATTGACGACAACTCCCATACAGAGACACGTCAGCAATGCGTAAAAAATATCGGAAAGAGCGGCACCCAAACCGGTGACAAATCCATGCCATCTGCCTTTGCTTAGCGTGCGTTGTATGCAAAGCATTCCGATAGGTCCCATAGGAGCCGAAACCAAAATTCCAATTAAAAAGCCTTTACTTGCTAATCCAAGCATTGTGTCTTATAAACTTGTCTATTATACTTTTGACTGCAAAGATACGGGCTTCTGCTGATAAAATTTGTGAAAAAGTAATTCATTTCACTTTGTCACGTACATCTTTCAGAATGTTTTGCATTTCGTAAACAATTTCGGGGCGTTCATTTGCCAAATTTTTCTGTTCGTTGTCGGAAGAAACGTTGTAAAGTTGTGGAGCCATGAGGTAGCCTGTCTCTACTGCTTCCTCTTTCATGAATGCTTCTCCGCGGCTTGGTTCGATATACTTCCAATCTTTTGTGCGAACAGAGAGCGCATGGTTCAAGGCTTGTTCGACGACCCAAGGCCGATCGGTCTTATCTTTTCCTAACCATGTATCCAAATGATTGCGACTGTCAATAGCTGCCCCTTTGGGAAGTCGGGCTTGAAGCAAGGATGCGAACGAAGCAAACCCATCAATCTGTGAAATCAATGCATCAGACACTTTAGCATCATGGATTTCTCTTGACCAGCGAACGATGAATGGAATACGTGTACCTCCTTCGAATGCACTGTATTTGTTGCCGCGTAGTGGGCCGGCCGGCCGGTGATCTCCCAGTTTGGCTACTGCTTCATCGGCATAACCATCATCTACTACCGGGCCATTGTCGCTTGAAAGAATGATCAATGTGTTATCAGAAATGCCGAGATCATCCAACGTTTTCAGGAGTTGGCCGACTGTCCAATCGAATTGAACAATTGCATCGCCGCGAAGCCCCATCGGACTCTTCCCACGGAAACGGTCGTGAGGAAAGCGCGGAACGTGGACATCGTTCGTTGCAAAATACATGAAGAAGGGCTTGTCTTTATGGATTTTGATGAACTCTTGAGCATGAACTAAGATAGAATCAGCAATATTCTCATCTTTCCAGAGTGCTTTGCCACCGCCTTTCATATAGCCGATGCGACTGATACCGTTGACGATCGACTTGTCATGTCCGAAACTTGGTTTTAGATTGTATAGTAATTCGGGATTGTCTTTTCCGGTAGGTTCGCCTGGGAAGTTTTCTTTGTAGCTCACTTCGATAGGAGCTGACGGATCGTAGTTGGCTACCTGTCCATTCTCGATGAAAACGCAAGGAACGCGGTCGGCCGTAGCCGCCATAATATAATGATAATCAAAGCCCAAATCGCCCAATGCTGCCGGTAGAGGTGCGTTCCAGTCTTGTTCTCCTGTCTTGTCGCCTAAACCTAAATGCCATTTCCCGATGGCAGCTGTTGCATATCCGGCCGATTTGAAAAGATCGGCCATGGTGTATTGTTCCGGACGTATAATCATTTTTGCATTACCGGCGGCAATATCTGTGTCGGGTCTGCGCCAGGCATATTCACCTGTCAGCAATCCATAGCGAGAAGGCGTACTGGTCGAGGCTGTGGCGTGTGCATGCGTGAAACGAATCCCCTCATTTGCCAGTCTGTTGACGTTTGGAGTTTGCACGCGGGTGGCTCCGTAACATTCCAAGTCGCCATATCCCAAATCATCCGCATAGATGAAAATGACATTAGGTAGAGCCTTATCTTGTTCTGACTGTTTTTGTTGAGCATGCGCCAAAGTAGGAACCAGAACGGAGGATCCTAAGGCGATAAGTAGTGTCGATTTCATATTGTCGTATTTTTCTCTCTGTCAAATATACGGAATTAATTAAGAAATGCCACTTTTTCAAATTAGATTTTATGTATCTTTGCGAAAATTATTAATTGGTACAAGAATATCTAAAAACTTGAACAAAATATGATTCTATTTTTTCAATCTCCAACTAAAACGGTGTTGGCGGTAGAGTCTAAACAGGCTTTCTCTGCAGAAGATACCCAAAAGCTGGTTTGGCTCTTTAGCGAGGCCCAACCGGTTGATGCAACAACCATGAAGGGATGGTTTGTTGGTCCACGCCGTGAGATGATTACCCCCTGGAGTACTAACGCCGTCGAGATTACTCAAAACATGGGTTTAGAGGGAATTAGCCGTATTGAGGAATACTTCCCTGTCGCTTCTAGCGAAGCTGAACACGACCCAATGCTTCAACGCATCTATAATGGGTTGGATCAAGAAATCTTCACCATCAGTAAGCAACCGGATCCCATCGTATATATTGAAGACTTGGAGGCTTACAACCAACAGGAAGGTTTGGCCTTGAGCAATGAAGAGATCAGCTACTTGAACAGCGTAAGCGAAAAGTTAGGCCGTAAGTTGACGGACAGTGAAGTGTTTGGTTTCTCTCAAGTAAACTCAGAGCACTGCCGTCATAAAATTTTCGGTGGCGTATTCATTATCGATGGAGAAGAAAAAGAGAGTTCTCTGTTCAATTTGATCAAGAAAACTTCGGCAGAGAATCCAAACAAATTGGTTTCTGCTTATAAAGATAATGTGGCTTTCAATGAAGGACCGGTTATTGAACAGTTCGCACCGACAGCGGGCGATCGTCCAGACTATTACACGACAAAGCAAATTCAAACTGTCATTTCGCTGAAAGCTGAAACTCATAACTTCCCGACGACCGTTGAACCGTTCAATGGTGCGGCAACAGGCTCGGGAGGAGAGATCCGCGACCGTTTGGGGGGTGGTAAAGCCTCTTTGCCATTGGCGGGAACAGCTGTTTACATGACCTCATACCCTCGTACGGAAGGAGCTCGTGAATGGGAAAAAGTATTGGATCCTCGTCCGTGGTTGTATCAGACTCCGGAGCAGATCTTGATCAAAGCTTCCAATGGAGCTTCCGACTTCGGAAACAAGTTCGGCCAGCCGCTGATCTGCGGTTCGTTGCTGACATTCGAGCATGAAGAGAACCAAAAACAATATGCTTATGATAAAGTCATCATGTTGGCCGGCGGTGTCGGTTTTGCCAATAAGCGCGATGCTTTGAAAGGTGATCCGAAACCGCACGAGAAGGTCGTAGTCATCGGTGGTGACAACTATCGTATCGGTATGGGTGGTGGAGCTGTTTCTTCTGTCAATACGGGTCAGTATACCAGTGGTATCGAATTGAATGCCGTGCAGCGTGCCAACCCTGAAATGCAGAAACGTGCAGCCAATGTGATTCGTACCGTAGCTGAATCTGATGACAATCCAATCGTTTCTATCCACGACCATGGAGCCGGCGGTCACTTGAACTGCTTGTCTGAGTTGGTTGAAGCAACAGGTGGTCACATTGATATGAGCAAGTTGCCGATCGGCGACCCGACATTGTCAGCAAAAGAGATCATCGGAAACGAGAGTCAGGAGCGAATGGGCTTGTTGATGGAGGAGAAAGATGTGGATCGCATCAAGCGTATTGCTGACCGTGAACGCGCACCTATGTATGTAGTCGGCGAAACAACGGACGATATGAAGTTCGTATTCGAACAAGCAGATGGCGTGAAACCTATCGATATCAAGTTGGAATATATGTTTGGTAAGCCGCCGCGTACAATCATGCGCGACCATACTGTCGTAGAGAGCTATCAACCGGTAGTTTACAAAGAATCGGAATTGCACCATTACTTGGAGAATGTTCTGCAGTTGGAAGCCGTGGCTTGTAAGGATTGGTTGACAAATAAGGTCGACCGTTCTGTCAGTGGTAAGGTGGCTCGTCAGCAGTGTCAGGGTGAATTGCAGTTGCCGTTGAGCGACTTGGGTGCCGTCGCATTGGATTATCGTGGAAAATCAGGTATTGCCACTTCTATTGGTCACGCTCCGCAGGTGGCATTGGTTGATCCGGCTGCCGGTTCGGTAATGGCAATTGCCGAGGCATTGACAAACATTGTATTTGCTCCGTTGACAGACAAACTGCCGGGCGTATCGTTGAGTGCCAATTGGATGTGGCCATGCCGTAACGAGGGTGAAGACGCGCGTCTCTATACGGCAGTTCAAGCTGCTTCCGATTTTGCTTGTGCATTGGGCATCAACATCCCGACAGGAAAGGACTCTTTGTCAATGACACAGAAGTATGGCGACAAGAAGGTGCTCTCTCCGGGTACGGTTATCATCTCGGCCGGTGCAGAAGTGAGCGATATCCGCAAGATTGTTTCTCCTGTATTGGCTCACGAGAAGAACTCCCACATATATTATATTGACTTCTCTTTTGACGCATTGAAGTTGGGCGGATCTGCTTTGGCTCAGACATTGAACAAGGTGGGTAACGAAGTGCCGACTGTCAAGGATGCAGAATATTTTGCTGATGCATTCACTGCCGTTCAAGATGCTATCGAACAAGGCTTGATCTTGGCCGGTCATGATATTTCGGCAGGTGGTATGATCACCACCCTGCTCGAGATGTGTTTCGCAAATGTCGAAGGCGGTTTGGAAGTAAATCTTGATAAGATTGCAGAATCTGATATCGTGAAGATATTGTTTGCTGAGAATCCGGGTATCATTGTTCAGGTAAAAGAGAAGAAAGCTTTCGAGAAATTGATGACAGAGGCCGGTATTGGTTTCGCAGAAATCGCCAAGCCGACAGACGAACGTCACATCTTGGTTTCGAAAGAGGGTATCCAATACCAATTCGGAATCGACTATATGCGCGATGTATGGTATGAATCTTCTTACAAACTCGATATCAAGCAGAGCGGAAACACTTGTGCCGGCAATCGCTTCGAGAACTACAAGATGCAACCGCTTGAGTTTAAATTCAACAAAGGCTTCAGTGGTAAGTTGGCCGATTACGGCTTGACTTTCGATCGTAAGGGCATGAGCGGTATCAAGGCTGCCGTGATTCGTGAGAAAGGATGCCAGTGCGAACGCGAAACATCCTATGCTCTCTACTTGGCAGGCTTCGACGTAAAAGATGTCCATATGACAGACTTGGCTTCAGGACGCGAGACATTGGAAGATGTCAACATGATTGTCTTCTGTGGTGGATTCTCGAATTCAGACGTATTGGGCTCAGCCAAAGGTTGGGCGGCCGGCATCTTGTTTAACGAAAAAGCCAAGAAAGCGATCGATAATTTCTATGCTCGCGAAGATACGTTGAGCTTGGGTGTCTGCAATGGTTGCCAGGTAATGACAGAATTAGGCGTTATCTATCCGGAGCATGAGAAGAAACACAAGATGTTGCACAACGACTCGCATAAGTTCGAATCTAACTTCGTTACATTGGAGATCCCAAAGAATCACTCTGTGATGTTCGGCTCGCTGAGCGGATGCAAGATCGGTGCGTGGGTTGCTCATGGTGAAGGAAAATTCGGCTTCCCATACGAAGAGAAGGATTACCACATCATCGCCAAGTACAACTACGATGGCTATCCGGCCAATCCAAATGGTTCACCTTGGTCGGTAGCCGGTGTTTGCTCGCATGATGGCCGTCATTTGGCTATGATGCCTCACTTGGAGCGTGCAATGTTCCCATGGCAGTGTGGCTATTATCCGGCAGATCGCAAGAGCGACGAGGTGACTCCATGGATTGAAGCCTTCGTCAATGCCCGCAAGTGGATCGAAGAAAAGAAGCATTGAATCATTTGACGACAGACGCATAGCTTCTGTTCTTCATTTAATAATAATTTATCAAAAGGAGGTGGCAAAACACTTTTGCCACCTCCTTTTTTCTTTGTATTTTGGCCCTATGGATAAAGAAAAAATCATGGGCATCTTTTTGGAAAAACCTCGGGACCTTTTTCGAAAAAATACCCGAACAATTTTCGAAAGAAACACGGGTGTTTGAATTTGAAATACAAATGTTTTCTGACAAAAAACAGCGCCCCCGAGGAGCGGGGACGCTGAACATAATTATCTATTTAATGATATTAGAGTTCTGTACTCTTAGTACTTGATTGTTGCTTCACCTGTATTGCCAGTAAGAGTTGCAGCAGCTGTGCCACTAGCCCAACTCCCGTTTCTGCCGAGATAGCTGCCCGCATTGTGTTCTACTTGGGTTGTGTAGGACTTGTAATTGTTAGTTCTGTCAATGACAAGTGTTACGCCCTCGATAGTGTTGTTGGATATGGTGCTTGGTTCGTCGTATGTAGCTACGCCGACACAACCCACGATACCGCCAAGATCACGATAGGCTGTTATCTTAGTGTCCTTGACTGTACAACTAGTTACGGTACCATGGCAGAGGTAACCAATGATGCCGCCTGCTTTGTCGCCGTTGTCATATTTGTTTCCTTCACTAGTCAACGCTGCTGTTGAGGTGACTATTGCGTTCTCTATGTTGCATCCTTCGATGGTCACTTCTGCATTGCTGCCTGAAACCCAATTGTATCCTGCAATGACACCAGCATAGTGGGTGCTCGTTACAGTAGCGTTCTTGATTGTCAAATTCTTAATGACTGCACCACTTTGTACGGTGTTGAATAGTCCGGCAGTGGCATTATCTGCATTTTCACAATTACTTGATACATTGAGGTTGTAGATGGTCTTTCCGTTACCATCAAATGTGCCTGCGAATGCGTATGACTTGAAGTTGTTATTTCTGTCGTCGTTGCCGATACCATTCCAGGCACGGTTGTTCAAGTCGATGTCGCTCATCAATTTGAAGGTCTTGCCGGCAAATGTGTTTTGTTCTCTTGTCTGCGCTGCAATCCAAGCCAATTGAGCACCGCTGGTAACTTCGTATTCTCCGTCGGCGTTAGGTGTAATCTCTTGAGTAGTGCCGTCCCATACGCTTAAACCATAATTCGGTGTCTCGAATTCAGGAGCGATGGTTACATTGAAGTTGTTGGTGCTGGTGAGCAACGAACCAAAGATGTTTGTGCGGTAGTTGCGCTGCAGTGGAATGTTTTGGAATACGCGCTCATCAGCGGCACCATCGTAAGAGATTGTGACGGTGTTGTCTGCCTTCTTGTCGGTAGGCATGAGCAGGTAGTTCATTGTCAAATATTTGCATCCCGACGATGCTACCGGGAATGTCTCATCTGGCAGTGCTGCGGCTGCAAACGAAACTTCTGCTTCACCCTCAACTGAGCCGTCTTTGAAGTTCAAAGTGTTGTAAGTCTTAACTTTTACGCCAGCTTTTGTTACTTCAATGCCGGCACTTTTTGCTGTTGCCAAATCGGAAGTTCCGATGTTGAGTTGGGCAAACGGACGTTTCAAATCGACTGTTCTATCCAAAGTTTTGCCGTCCACAGTGAATTGTTCAACAGCATAGAATGCGTCATAATTTTCGTTGCTGCTTGTTGCTGAAGTGTAGTTCGCTTTTACATTCACGTTGGTGGCATCAAACGTGTAGATTGACGATGGCGCATCGGCCCAGAACACTACTGCATAGGTTTTGCCGTTTACCAAATTCATCGAAACGGTTGTCGACATGTTGATAGTTTGATCGGCTTTACCGAGGTCGGGAAGAAGTTCCCAATTGGCATTATTCCCCACCTCATAAACGGCATAGTCCAATGTTGTAGCAGTTGTTCCGTCGGCAAAAGCACGAGTCTGCATAGCGTTGGACAATTGCGCCGTAAAGGTTACGGTACTGTTTGCATTGTTTGTCTCCTTCGTCAAGTTGTCAAGCTCTTCATTTGAGCATGATGTTGCAAGTAGCATTGATGTTATTGCAAACACTGTAAGCATTTTTTTCATAATATTTTTGTTCATTTAGTTTATAAATAAATGTTTATCTTATCACTTGTCATTGAATGACGATGTTGTATTCTCCGTCAAAGCCGGGATCGATGTCCAGACCGCCATTGGAGGTTGATGTCAGGAATTTGCCCTTCACGGTGGTTAGTTGGCTGCGCTTGAGCGGCACATTGATAGTTGGCGATGATGACATCAGTTGTCCATCTTTGTCGTATACGGCAACTATAACCGACACTCCTGCTTCCGCGCCGTTGACAAATACATAGTCGAATCCCATTTCTATTTCGCCGTTACCGGTTGGTTTTAACGTACTTTCAAACTGTACTCCGGTCCAGGAGTCAGCCGGCTTGTCGGTAAACATATTATAGGAGCACGGCACAAAGTCAACATAGTGGAACACAACGCGGTAATCATCCGGGTTTACACTTCTTGTCTTCGTGTCATCGCCGGTCGCTTTTGTGGCACTGGCACTTTTCTTTTGTGCTTCCCGTGTCAGCACGTTAGACACAAACTCATCGTAGTCGGTGGATATGAACTGGAATTTTGCCAACGGACGTTTCATTGTCACGGTCGCGTTGTTGTCAACGTCCATCGTCTCAAGCTGTTTTACCGTGACACTACCCTGGGCACTTCCTCTGAATGCATCACGGAAATCACTACTGCCGGTATAGTTGTTTTTGTCTCGCAGGATGATTTCTGAGAAATCCGATGGCACATAGAATTTGTCGGTCTGGCTACCTTCGTCCACAAAATCTGTCCATACGAAGAAGTTGTAGTCTCCCTCAGAGAGTGTAAACGTCCTTGAACAGTTTAGGTTCTGTACGTCATCACAAGTGAACACGATAAGCGTATCGGCCATGCGGTCGTAGCTGCCATCCGGACGCAGTCGGTGCACACTGACAATATGGCGCACATCGTATGCCTCCTCATTGTCGATTACGCGGCTCGTGGGATAGGTCACTTCCTTATATAGTGACATCTCTGTGTCGAAATTCAAATGCAGAGTGAAATCGGTTGTTGTCGGTAGTTCGGGAAACTCATGACCGCAACTTGTAGCCACCGATATTAGTAGTGCCAAAAGAATGGAAATCTGGAATAAGCGTTTCACTATGCACCTCCTTTCTTCTTAAAGTCTAACGTATAGACAATCGAGGCTGCTGCCGGATCAATGCCAAACCACGCCCTTCTCTTGGTTTCTACCAAAAGATCATTCCTGCGATTGCAGAAATGGTCGTGGGTGATAGGCGGACGATAGCCGGTACTTATGCCTCCACCGAACGCAGGAACTGTGACCTCCGTAC
>CAVJQR010000070.1:0-1612 GCA_963651605.1 Agathobaculum sp. | reverse complement strand
GAATAGGAAATACCTATGCCTGAAAGCAGGAATATTAACAATATGCAATAGCGTCTAATGTGTATTTTCATATTAATTAAATTGTAAGTTTTTTCATCAGGGAAACCTCTAATCACAAACATGCTCCTGATCCAAGAGCGTGATAGTCTGCAACCCTTTTAATAATTAGCTGTCCGACTCTGTTTTTATCATAAAATCCTTCCCCAAACCAATCCTTTTTCTGCATCTTCTATGTAAGAGACTCAGAAAATCATTTGCGAAAATATAAAAATTATTATAAACAAACGAATCGTAACTGTTAAAATGTTCGTTTTGTCCAATAAAAATTAATACTCCTCATGGAGTGAATTTTGACATACGTCGTTACCCCCCCCCATGCACATTGTTAAATATCAAGCAGTTATAAAGTTTTCGGTGTTTCTTGTATAGTGATGCAGAAGATTGGTTCATTTTGGTTCAAGTTGCGATGCCCGAGGTTTTTTATTCCTTTTTCCTGTTCACACTGACGCAATAACCTTGGCGTTGGCGGCATCCTTTCCCCATTCTTCTCCCACCCTCTTTTTTGATGCCTTGCATGAGCCGTTTTAAAAGAAAAAATGATGAAAAAATAGAGGCATGAAACGTTGCCAACTTGCTTGTCGTTATGCCGTTTTTTGCAGAAGTGATGAAAGAATGTGGGGGAGTGAAGAGTGAAAACCTATTGCAAGGATGCAAAAAATAGCGTAACTTTACCCACAAATCAGAGAAGAAACAAACGATGGAACCATTTATTCACCTACATGTTCACACGCAGTACTCATTGTTGGATGGGCAAGCGTCAATCGATTCCTTGATTGATAAAGCCTATAAGGATGGTATGCGGGCAATCGCCGTGACCGATCATGGTAATATGTTCGGTATCAAGGAGTTCTTTAATAAGGTGAATAAGAAAAACAGTAAGGTAAAGGACGCTGTCAAGGATATCCAAAAGCAGTTGAAAGAGCTGGAAGCCAACCCTGAACTCTCTGACGAAGAGAAGGAAAAGGTCGAGGCGCTGAAGAAACAACTGGCTGAAACCGAGAAAGGATTCTTCAAGCCTATTTTCGGTTGCGAATGCTACTGTGCCCGAAACCATCGGTTGAAGAAGGAGACGAAAGACGACCGAAGCGGTTGGCACTTGATCGTTTTGGCAAAGAACAAGCAGGGATACAAGAACCTGATCAAGATCGTTTCTCTCTCGTGGACAGAAGGTTTTTATGGCCGTCCACGTATTGACAAGGAACTGCTCGAGAAGTATCACGAAGGGTTGATCGTCTGCTCGGCCTGTATCGGTGGTGAGATTCCGCAAAAGATTATGGCCGGCAACATCAAAGCCGCCGAAGAGGCCGTCGTGTGGTTCAAGAATTTGTTTGGAGAGGATTATTACCTTGAAATGCAACGTCACGAAACGCACCGTGACGATGCCGACCAAACCACCTATCAGAAACAGGTGGAAGTGAACCACGTGTTGATGGAATTGGCGGAGAAGTATACTGTCAAGCTGATTGCTACCAATGACGTACACTTTGTAAACGAGGAAGATGCCGATGCACACGACCGACTGATCTGTTTGAGTACGGGAAAAGATCTGGAC
>CAVJQR010000069.1:0-12484 GCA_963651605.1 Agathobaculum sp. | reverse complement strand
ACAAAGCCGTACCGAGATCGCCGTCATAAACATTCACCCAATTTTCCAAAGCCATGTAGTTGGCATGCTTATAGCCGAACTGAGCGCCATGAAACATGAACCATTCATGCGGGTGGGTACCCATCATTTTCATATTGTATTTCTTGGCAAAGAAACAATTGGAGGTACCCGTGCAATAATGGGCGTTTTCATTCAGATAGTTAAGAACGGCATCCTGCACCTCGAACGAGAAACGACGGCGCGTACCGAACTCTGAAAATGGCATTTGGTGCGCATTCGACAGTTCCACCTTTTCGAACAAGCGGGCCAACACTAGATCTTTGTCGGCTATACGATGGAGAAACTGATTCTGCAACTCCGTAACGATAGCCAACAAGGGTACCTCGTAAAGGGTCACTTTATAGAGGAAATCTGTCACTTCAATATGAAGATGATGCTCTTCATCCAAGCTGACGATCACTTTCGACGGATCGAAACGGAACGAAGAGAGCCACTCCCAATAAACCCGTGGCAAGAAACGGCAATGACTGTTCATATAAGTCAATTCGTCGTCGGTCAGACGGATAGCCGCCATGCTTTCAATCTCTTGCTGCAATGCCTTCAAAAACTCGGGAGAATAAACAGTCTCATCCCGATCTTTGAACACAAAAGTGCCCGAAGCATAGGGAAATAGCTTGACATAGGAATAGGATGTCGTGAATTTATATAGATCCGTGTCTAATATCGAATTGATAATCATATCCGAAAAATTTATATGTTCAATAGAAAATATTGTTCAAACAAAACCAACTACAGAGCGATTGCCTTCAAATATCAGTGAAGCTCCGCCTTGCCACCGGGCAAGATCTGTTCGGCAAGCAGTCGCTTGTATTCGCCCTCGAAGTTAGGAGTAAAGACACCCTTGCCCAAGTTGGATTCAATCTCGCTCAAGCACCAAAAGCGTCCATCGGCCAATTCTACAGGATCGGGGGCGAATGGGCCATTATAGCAAGTCGTAAACGTGTTGACAAGTTCCTTTTCGACAGCCGATTCAAAGACGTATCGCATGGCAAACACCGGCATGAAGTCGGTAACGCCCAACTCTTCACGCACTTCACGGCGCAAGGCTTCCTCTACCTTTTCGCCATAATCGACATGACCGCCGACGGCCGTATCCCATTTTCCTGGCTGAATATCCTTGTGAATTGACCGTTTTTGGAGATAAAGCTCTCCTTGGTCATTGAAAATATGCAGATGGACTACCGGATGCAGCAATTTGCTGCCGCTATGACACTCCTTGCGTGTTGCTTTTCCAATTGTTTCTCCCGCCTCATTTACCAGCGGAAACCATTCGTCTTTCATATTGTTATTTTTACGCTGCGAAGATACAACAAAGAAACCGTATCGACAACATTATTTTTCATCGTGAATCCTTGAAAAGAACAAGATGTATCACCAAAGAACAGCTCCCGTGAGAACTTCGGTTTTATGCGGTGAAAACTGCAGTTCATTCGGCATGAAACTACAGTTTTCTCCCGAACAAACTGCAGTTCTCTCGGGAGAAACTTTTTCAAGATTGTCATGAAAAAAGAAAAAGGCCACGATGAACTCTTTTCATTCATTGCAGCCTTTTTCAACCTTTCTATAGATATTTTAGAACGACATCTTCATTCGGAAGCGGATACCTCGCTCTTGGATACCGGGATTGTCGCGGTAGTTCAAACGCCAAACGTAATCCAATCGCAGGAATTTAAAGATATTTTCTATACCGACACTGGCTTCCATATAAGGCTCTTTGCCGAGGGTAAATGAATTGTCAGGGAAGCGATACAAGCCATCGCCGTCGATAGCCGGATTGTTCTTGTCGGTCAAGTTACCCCACAACCCACGGAAAGCAAACACCTCGCGCCATTTCAGCTTCTTGATCAACGGGAGGCGGTTCAGCAAGTTTCCGTTCATATAGTAGGTAATGTCCCACGAAGCGTATTCGTCGTTCAAGAATTCCATCGCATTCATATTGGTGTACGACTCCGGCTGAACGGTATACGACAAGTTGGCGTTCGGCAAGAAGAGCAACGGATAAGGAACTTTCGACCATATCTTACCTGCTTTGGTGATTACATCCAAGTAACCAAACGCCGAGAACCAAAAGCGTTTCTGAATACCGATCTCCGTACGTTGATAGTTGTATGACGACCCCATGAACCCTTTCTTGGCCATGATATGGTTGACATTGAAGATCAAGGCATCGAACGTAATCGGATAACGAATGTCGCGCGTCTGATAAAATTTCTCGTTCAACGCATAGCGGAAGTTCAATTCCAACTCTGTCATGTCATAATGCTTCAGCGGATTGACCGTTCCATCTGCTTGTATCTCGTCGAATATAGCATAAGGCGTCGCATATTCTCGCTTGTTTCGCAATGTAGCATAGTAGGAAATGCCGTTATAATGTTCGCTGGTATAAGTCAGTTCGGCCTTCCGAAGATAGGTGGCACGCGTATCTTTCTGACGTTTCCACGAGAGGAACACATTATCCTTGTTGGTATACATGTACTGTTGCCCCAACTGATTGATGTCATATTGATACTCGGCCCGAATAGAATGTACAGGGAACTCTTTTCTGTACTGCTTGCGGTCGATGAACGAGTACTCTACGATACCGTCATATTTCCATTCGCGATCTTTCGTTCCATAAGCACAATAGCCCTCCATCGTCCAACGCTTGTTGAAGGCCGTCGTGGTGGTTCCGCCGACACGCAGACGAGCTCCTTCGATACTGTTACCGCTGATGAGCGTATTGGTCGGACCAAACTCGAACTTGCTCTTCTCCGGCACACTGTTGGTTGGGATATAACCATTGACTAAGATGGAAACGATTTTCTCCGTCAAGTAGAAAACGGGAATAGAGCGGAAGCGTTCCATCATGGAAGCCACCGTATTCGGATTCTTCTTCACACCTTCCATCGGTCGGTTCTCGGCCCAAAACGACTTGTCGCGCTTGTAGGCTTGCTGTTCGATGATGACAGGTTCGGACTGATCGAAGTATTGCCTGGCCACTTCATCCGGTTGTTCGAAATTGTGGTTGCTGTAGATTGTCATGCGTCGTGCCACCATTCCTTTCGACTTCTCTGTGATTTTGAAATTGACGGAGATATCATCCTTCATTTTCAGACGTGTACCGTCGGGCGTTCGTTCAAACACTTGTTCGATGCGCATGCCATTGACAAAGTTCAAGTTGATGTCTTTCGGCACATTCATGATGACCTTCTCTACGAAATAGGTAGAGTCAAGCGCCACATAGAGATGCCCCGTAAAGCCAAACGTCTCAGAGTTGAACGGAACAAAGCCCAAATCTTGACATTTTACTCCCGCCACCTCAACAGTATCGAGCAGATAATATTTGTAATAGTCCGGTCCGATGCGTGAAAGCGGACTGACGAAACGCTGCAAGAAAAGCGGAATATTGTTTTGGAAGATATCAATTTCGCGAAAGACTTCGTTCAAGAATTTCTGTACTTCATCGCGAGCAAGGATCTCATCGACACCGGCAGACTGATTGGCATGCAGCAATTGCTTCTCGCTCTTCGGATCCTTTCGGTAATAGACCGTCATCAAACGCTCCTTTTCCGAGAGAGGAAGCACTGTCGTACCCGTCTCCAACGTGTCGATATAATCTGTCAAGAAGTCGAATTTCCCTTTCTTGCCGTCCGCCTTTTGCTTGGGTTGGTAGTCGTCCATGCCGAACGTCAACTTTTCATATTGGTCGTAGCGGTAATAATCGTGGTTGCGAGGCGAATTACTGTCGCGCATATCGATCATTTTCTTCACGAACGTAACGGCCGGATTGTCCTTCTTCTTGTAATGTTCACGCTTAGGTTTGATCACGACCTCGTTCAATGCAATATCTGTCGATGCCAACAACACATTCAATGTATTGGTGCGCCCACGGTTTACTTTCACCGTCTTCGTTTGGTAACCCATATAGGAAAACTCCACTTCTGTAGAAGAAGTTTGGGTAGAATAAGAGAAAAGACCATCCTCGTCGGTAGTCGTTCCCGCCGTCGTTCCCTTGAATAGGATTGAAACATAAGGCAATGGTTCGCCTGTGACCGAATCTTTTACAAAACCCTTTATCGTTGTATTCTGTCCAAACACACTGCAACAAACAAAAAAGGACAGGAGCGACAAAATTATTTCTTTTCTTATCATTTTCTCTTTCTCTACTAAAAAACGGCACAAAAATAAGGGATTAAAACTGTTTCGCATTGTTCCAAAATACAATAATTATGGCTTTTTTTGTCTTGCCCCCGTTAAAAACAGTCTATTATAGACTATTTTGTCATTTGCTAATGATTTTTAATGCTCCTGTTTATCCAAACAACTGACGAAATGCTTCCTCCACCTTGCGTACTTGTACGATTTCAATATGGTCGGCAATCGACGAACCAACCGATTTCAGATTGTTATAAGGGACAATAATCCGCGTAAATCCTAACTTTTCAGCCTCCGTGATGCGTTGCTCGATGCGGTTGACCGGACGAATTTCACCCGACAATCCTACCTCGCCTGCCATACATACTCCCGTCTCAATGCTGATATCCAAACTCGAAGAAAGGACGGCGCTCAGCACAGCCAAGTCAATGGCCGGATCGTTGACCCGCAACCCGCCGGCAATGTTCAAGAACACATCTTTCTGAACCAACTTGAAGCCGGCGCGTTTCTCCAATACGGCCAGCAACATGTTCATACGGCGGATGTCAAACCCTGTCGCACTGCGTTGCGGTGTTCCATATACGGCCGTGCTGACCAGGGCTTGCGTTTCAATCAAGAACGGACGAATTCCTTCGATGGCTGCTGCAATGGCCACGCCACTCAGCCCTTCATGGTTTTGAGTGAGCAGTAGTTCCGACGGATTGCTTACTTGTCGCAGTCCGGATTGTTGCATCTCGTAGATACCTAACTCGGCCGTGCTGCCGAAACGGTTCTTGATGCTTCGCAAAATGCGGTACATATAATGCTGATCGCCCTCGAACTGAAGCACCGTGTCGACGATATGCTCCAACACTTTCGGTCCGGCAATACTCCCCTCTTTGTTGATATGTCCAATCAACAAGACGGGGACGCCATTCTCTTTTGCATATTTCAAAATGGCCGCACTGCATTCACGAACTTGTGTAATGCTGCCAGGAGACGACTCCACCATCTCGGTGAATATGGTCTGAATAGAATCGATCACCAGCAAATCGGGCTTGATATTTTCGGCTTGCACCAGTATTTGTTCCAAATTTGTCTCGCAAAGGATAAGACAATTCTGATGGTTCGGATCGATACGGTCAGCACGCATTTTCAATTGCTTTCCACTCTCCTCGCCCGACACGTAGAGAATGCGCCGATCATGCAGTTTCAATACAGTCTGAAGGAGCAAGGTCGACTTTCCGATGCCCGGCTCTCCACCCAACAGCACCAGCGATCCACGCACCAAACCGCCTCCCAAGACGCGGTTCAGTTCGTCGTCTTTCATATCCAACCGATCCTCTTTTTCAGCTGTAATATCGCGCAACAAAACGGGCGAAGCCTGTGTTTGCGATGCCAACTTCCCGATACCTTTGCGGGCTACGGCACTCTCTTTGGCCACAATCTCTTCGACATAGGTGTTCCACTCCCCACAATTGGGACATTTGCCGATCCACTTCGGAGAATCCGCCCCGCAATTGGAGCAAACATATACTGTTTTTGTCTTAGCCATATGAACGAGATTGTGTTTAATAACGACAAATGTATGAAAAGAATGCGAGATAGCATTGCCTCTTTTCACATTATTTCTCCACTATTTAGGCTCAAAAACGAAAAAGAAAAGCCTTGCGACTGTTCAAAAAAACATGGGTGTCTTGATTCCAAAACATAGGTGTTTTCGACTTAAAACACGGATGTTTTTCTCCAAAAACACAGGTGTTTTTCCGAAGTTGTTTATTTATTTGATAATAAACAACTTACAATCATTCATAAAGAAGCCCGCTCTCCTTGTCAACCATTGAGGATGAGAGGACAGCGGGCTCATTTGATTCGTATAATTTCGAAACGGATTAATGCGTAATCTGTTCAATCAACGTTTGGATAGCCTTCTCGGGAGTCGGCTCGCTCTTGAGCAACTGCACAAAACGGCTTCCGATAATACCGCCACGAGAGTTGGCTGCTGCCGCATCGAAAGTGGCTTTGTTGCTGATTCCGAAGCCTACCAACCGCGGATTCTGTAACTGCATGGCATTGATCTTGCGGAAGTAAGCCTGCTTCTGTTCGTTGAAACTCTTTTGGGCACCCGTCGTCGCAGCACTCGAAACCATATAGATGAAGCCACTCGTGTGGGCATCGATCTGACGAACACGCTCTTCTGATGTTTCGGGAGTGATCAACATAATGATTTTAATGTCGTATTTATCGGCAATTGGTTTATAGTCTGCCATATAATCTGCGAATGGAAGATCGGGAATAATCACGCCATCCACCCCAACTTCTGCACAAGATTGACAGAAAGCTTCGAAGCCATATTGCATGATCGGGTTCAAATAGCCCATCAAAATCAAAGGAATATGAATACCATCACGACGAACATTCTTCAGTTGTTCGAATATTTTACGCAAACTGATGCCATTTCGCAAAGCAATCGTGCTGGCCTCTTGAATAACCGGTCCGTCTGCCATCGGATCCGAGAAAGGGATTCCGACCTCGACCATATCAACGCCATTGGCTTGCAACGTCTTCAATATCTCAACAGTATCGTTCAAATGAGGATAACCTGCAGGGAAATAGATAGATAATATAGAATTATGTTTGTTTTCAAATAATGTTGTTATACGATTCATGACTCATACGAATTAAAAATGTGAATGAATTTCATCAAGAAAGGCTTTCAATGCTGCCACATTCTTACGAGCCGGGGCAGTTTCAAAGCCGCTGTTTAAATCAATTCCAACCCATTGCGGATGATGGAATTGCATCAGATCGTCCAACGAATCGGGGGCAATGCCGCCGCTCAACAGGAAAGGAGTTGTCCCTTTATAGTGCTCCAGCACCGTCCAATCGAAGCGTTTTCCCGAGCCACCATAGCCTTTACAAGAGGTATCGAACAAGAAATAGTCGACGTGCCCCTCATAAGCTTTCGTCCGTTCAATATCGGTTGCCGAGGCAACTGAGATAGCTTTGAGAATAGGATAGCCTGCTTCGCGCAGAAGGGTGCACTGCTCCGGCGATTCTGCTCCGTGCAACTGCAAGAGATTCAGTCCTAATTGCTTCGCTTTTTTGAGCATCTCGTCCGTCTCAGCATTGACAAATACGCCAACACGCTCAACGGCTTCAGGCAAAGCGATCGTCTCCCCCTCGAAAAAGCGTGGAGAGCGAGGAAAGAAAATGAATCCCATCCATTGGATTCCCAATGCGGCTACAGCGCTTATATTTTCGGGGTCACGCATCCCACATACCTTAACAATCATCGCTCATGACTTGTTGAATGAATTGATGCAAAGTATTGCCCGGCCGCTCTGTCTTCATGAATGTTTCGCCAATCAAGAAGCCTCGGTAACCATTCTCTCGTAATTGACGGACAGTCTCCGCTTTCGAAATGCCACTCTCGGCCACCAACAACGGATGACAATCAGGGTGTTCTTTCAAATAAGCTTGGATGTTATCCGACAAATGAACCGAATTTTGCACATCGGTATGGAATGTTCCCAAGTTACGGTTATTGACTCCCAACATATCAATCTCGGGTGTCAGATAAGCGAGCTCGTCAGGACGATGGATTTCGAGCAACACTTCCAATTGCAAGCTATGGGCTGTTTCGGCCATCATTTGGCACTCCTCTTTTGTCAAAACCGAAGCAATCAGCAAAACGGCATCTGCACCGAGGGCGCGAGCTTGGAACAATTGGTAGGTATCCACCATAAAATCCTTACGAAGTAGCGGAAGATCAACCAATTGACTCGCCTTGTGTAAGTCGCCGAATCCCCCACCGAAGAACTGCGAATCAGTCAAGATAGAACAAGCCGAGGCACCATTCGCTTCATACGTCGGGACGACCTCCTCCACTTTAGCGTCCGGATGCAACCATCCTTTCGAAGGACTCTTTCGTTTGAACTCGGCAATGATACCGGTCTGCGACTGCTCCAAGGCTTGTCGCATGGAACGAGTCGGAACATCCAATGCTTCATCCGCCAAGCCCAACAGCGTCTGCATCGGAACAGCCTTCTTCTGCTGTTCCAATTCAATACGCTTGTTGGCAACGATCGTCTGTAGAATATCCGCTTCCATTATCCGTTGATTTCAATAAATTTCTTGAATGTCTCCAATGCGCGTTTGCTTTCCAGCGATTCACGTGCTTCAGCAATACACTCTGCAATCTTCTTTTCGGGGCAGATCACCTGAATAGCAAATGCCGAATTAGCGATAACACAATTCGTTTGTGCTTCAGTGGCAGTTCCATTCAAGACAGCATCGAAAATTTTTGCTGCTTCCTCCGGTGTATCACCTCCGTATAGATCATTTTCAGTGCAACGCTTGAATCCTAACATTTCAGGAGTATAAAGAATCTCTTTGTAAGGAGTGGCCACCTTGAATTCATCGGTCAATGAGATTTCGTCGTAGCCGTCCAAGCTATGAACAACTGCAAATTGTGTACCACTTTCCTGATAAGTGTAATTATACAAACGAAGCAACGGCAGATTGTACACGCCCAACAATTGATAGGTTGGAATGACCGGATTCACCAACGGACCTAACATATTGAAGAAACTGCGCACGGCCAACAATTTTCGTACGGGAGCCACTGCTTTCAGAGCCGGATTGAAGAGCGGAGCATGCAGATAAGCGATATGGCAAGCCTCCATGGATTGGCGAAGTTTATTCACATCAGATGTAAATTTGACACCATGTTGTTCCATTACATTACTAGCTCCACTGACAGAAGTGGCACCATAGTTTCCATGTTTCACGACATTGTAGCCGGCTCCCGCCACAACGAAGCAAGAGGTCGTGCTGATGTTGAACGTATTCTTTCCATCACCACCCGTACCTACGATATCAATTGGCTTGTAAGCTTGCATGTCAACGGGAACACGCATGTCCAATAGCGCCTCACGGAAGCCCGTCAGCTCTTCAACTGAGATGTTTCTCATCAAAAAGACGGTGATGAGACTGGCGATTTGAGCGTCGTTGTAGCAACCTTGTGCTATTCCTTGTAATATTTTTCGAGCCTCTTCTTTTCCTAAATATTGGTGCTCGAACAATCTATATAATATCTCTTTCATGATGATTATGCTTTTAACCAGTTTTCAATGATTCGTTTTCCATTGGGTGTCAATACCGATTCGGGATGGAACTGGATACCCTTCACGTCATATTGCTTGTGGCGGATGGCCATGATCTGCTTCGTTTCTGCTTCGATGGCGGTAACTTCCAAACAATCAGGTAGATTATTTGAATCGACCACCCACGAATGGTAACGGCCGGCTTGGAATGTTTTTCCCATACCATCGAACAATGGCTCCTCTGCCGTCGTTATGATTTCTGAACTGATGCCATGATAGACATCCGTCAAGTTGATCAGTTCCGCACCAAAGGCTTGACCGATAGCCTGTTCTCCCAAGCAGACGCCCATAATACTCTTCGTCGGAGCGTAGCGTTTGATCAGAGGGAGTAAGATACCGGCCTCTTCAGGGATACCCGGTCCCGGCGAGAGTAAGATCTTGTCGTAAGCATCGACCGCCTCCAAAGCAATCTTGTCATTACGGAACACATCGATTTCATATCCCAATTCCTTGACGATGTGCACCAAGTTGTATGTAAAAGAATCGTAATTATCTAATAATAGAATCTTCATGTTTGCTCAGATGTTGGATTTATACTCGGTTAGTTCTGTAATGTTTCCGCCAACAAAACAGCTTTCTTCAAAGCACCTAATTTGTTGTTGACCTCTTGCAGTTCACGCTCATCTTTGCTCTTTGCAACGATTCCGGCACCGGCTTGATAATAAAGCACATTGCCACGGCTGACAAAAGTACGGATCGTAATGGCCTGATTCAGGTTGCCGTTCAACCCGATGAAGCCGATACAACCCCCGTAAGCCCCACGGTTATGTTTCTCGATTTCCGTGATTAACTGCATGGCACGAACCTTTGGCGCACCACTAAGCGTTCCGGCAGGGAAGGTATCAATGTAGGTCTTGACCGGATTACGGTCCGGATTGATATCACCACTGACGCGTGAAACCAAGTGAATGACGTGGCTATAATACTGCACTTCTTTGTAGAAATCCACCTTTACATGGTGAGCATTGCGAGAGAGGTCGTTGCGGGCCAAGTCGACCAACATGACATGTTCGGCATTCTCCTTCGGGTCGTTCAGCAAATCGTCCGTACGTTGTTTGTCGATCTCCACATTTCCTGTACGGAAGGCGGTTCCGGCAATCGGGTCAATGCTGGCATGTCCATCGATTACTTTGCAGTGTGTCTCAGGTGATGAGCCAAAAATACGGAAACCACCAAAGTCGAAATAGAACAGATAGGGCGATGGATTGATGCTACGCAGAGCACGATAGACCTTGAAGTCGTCGCCCTTGAACGGTTGCTCGAAGCGGCGGCTCAATACGATTTGGAACACATCGCCGCGCAAGCAATGGCGAACGCCCTCGCGAACCATGGCCTTATACTCTTCGTCTGTAATAGGTGATGTCTCTTGTCCAACGGCCTGAAAGTTGTATGATGCGAAATTTCGGTTGTTGATATAGGTCTCAATCTGTTTCAACTGCGATTCTTCGCCGTCGGTTGTCAACTCGATCAGTGTCAGTTCATTCTTGAAATGGTTGAAGACGATGATATCTTTATATAATATGTAGAGCATATCCGGTGCCTCGTTCTCTTCGTGGTGAGCCTCCATAACGGGGATATTTTCGAAATAACGGACAGCGTCGAATGCCGTATAGCCGAACAAACCGCACCGTTCACTGCCCTCGCCCACAACCTCAAACTGAGACAAGAACCGGTTGATGGCTTGATCCACCTGGAAGTTTTCCTGCAATGGAATCACTTCTGTGGTATGATCGGGGAAGGTCATCGTGCATTGGTCGTAATTGATTCCGATACTTGCCAACGGATTGAGGGCAATAAACGACAAACTGTTTTCATTGCCGTGGAAATCTGAACTTTCCAACAAAGCCGATTCGGGATAGATATCGCGAACCTTCAAGTAGATGCTGACCGGAGTCTGCAAGTCACCCAACACTTGTTTGGTGACGGTATGATAACTGAACTTCTTCATGATATTTACGCTTTCGTTTTTTGTTCTTTGTAACGGATGTAGGTATCCATGTCTTTATCGCCACGACCGGACACGGTCAATACGACCAAGTCGTTCGGCTGGAATTTGATTTTCGGAAGAGCCCCCAAAGCGTGTGCACTCTCCAAGGCCGGTATGATGCCCTCCAGACGAGTCAACAGGAATGCAGCATCCAAAGCTTCGTCGTCATTCACGGCCAAGATCTTGGCGCGGTGCGTCTCTGCCAAGTTGGCATGCATCGGGCCGATACCCGGATAGTCCAAACCGGCCGATACCGAATAGGGCTCTTCGATCTGACCATCTTCGTTCTGAATAACCAACGTACGAGAGCCGTGGATGATTCCTTTCTTACCCAATTGGATGGTTGCCGCACTCTTGCCCGTGGTGATTCCCAAGCCACCCGCCTCGGCCAATACGATTTTTACCCGTTCGTCGTCCAAATAGTTGTAGATCGTGCCGGCCGCATTGCTGCCACCGCCCACACAAGCGATCAAGTAGTCAGGATAGTCGCGTCCTTCATGTTCCATCAACTGAGAGCGGATCTCCTTGCTGATGACCGACTGAAGGCGAGCCACCATATCAGGGTAAGGATGCGGACCAACCGTCGAGCCGATGACATAGTATGTATTTTCAGGATGGCAACACCAGTCGCGGATAGCTTCGTTCGTGGCATCCTTCAATGTCATGTTGCCACACGTCACAGGAACCACCTTTGCTCCTAACATTTCCATTTTCTGAACATTGGCATGTTGGCGTTCGACGTCTGTTTTTCCCATATAAACGATACATTCCAAGTTCATCAAAGCACAGACTGTAGCCGTAGCCACACCATGCTGTCCGGCTCCGGTCTCAGCAATGATGCGCGTCTTGCCCATCCGCTTTGCCAACAGTACTTGTCCAAGGGCGTTGTTGATCTTGTGGGCTCCCGTATGGTTCAAGTCTTCTCTTTTGAGATAAATCTTGCATCCATACTGCTCGCTAAGGCGCTTGGCAAGATAAAGAGGAGATGGACGGCCAACGTAATCTTTCAGCAATCCTTTCAACTCTTGTTGAAAACTCTCATCTTCCAAGACCTTCAGATAGGTGTTCTGCAGATCCTCTACGCATTGGTGAAGAATCTCAGGAATATATGCTCCACCGAATTCTCCATAATACCCATTGGGGTTTACTTGATACG
>CAVJQR010000068.1:0-12610 GCA_963651605.1 Agathobaculum sp. | reverse complement strand
CCCTCCTTCGTTATATTGTAGCCGCCGGCATGCCGTCAGCTCAGGCCTTCGATCTTGCCGTCGACGACATCGATATGCAAGGCTTGTGGCTGTTTGGGCAAACCCGGCATGCGCATGATCTCGCCCATGATGACGACAATCATCTCGGCACCGTTGTTGATGACGATATCGCGCACCTTCAGCTCGAAATCCTTCGCTACGCCGTATGCTTTCGGGTCGGACGAGAACGAATATTGTGTCTTGGCAATGCAGACAGGGTAGTGGGAGATGCCCAACGATTCGATCTGCCGCAGTTTCTTCTCTGCCAGCGTTGTGTAGGTAACCGATACGGCCCCGTAGATCTTTTCCGACACCTTGCGGATCTTCGACGAGATGGAATCGTCATCGTCGTAGGTGAACCGCAGCGGGGTAGTAGGCGAGCTTTCGATCGTATCCACCACCAGATGGGCCAGCTCTTCGCCGCCCTTGCCGCCCTCGGCAAAGACGCTGTTCTGCGCAAACCCGACACCAATCTGCCGACAGTGCTCAGCCACGAGGTCGATCTCCTCCTGCGTGTCGCAGTCGAAGCGGTTGAACGTCACCACCACCTTCTGGCCGAAGCCCTGCATGTTGGCAATATGCTTGTCGAGGTTCTCCAATCCGCGGGTCAAATAGTCGAGGTTCGGCTCTTTGATGGTCGATTCGGGCGCGCCACCGTGCAGCTTCAGGCTTTGGGCCGTCGCCACGATCACCGTCAGGTCCGGCTGCAATCCGGCCTTACGACACTTGATATTGAAGAATTTCTCTGCACCCAAGTCGGCCCCGAAGCCGGCCTCGGTGATGGCATAATCGCCAAATGTGAGGGCCATCTGCGTAGCCAAAATGGAGTTGCAGCCGTGGGCGATGTTGGCAAACGGGCCGCCATGAACGAACGCCGCCGTGTTTTCCGTCGTCTGCACCAAGTTCGGCAGCAAAGCGTCCTTCAACAAAGCCGTGATGGCCCCCGCCACGCCCAGGTCATTCACCGTAAACGGCCGGTCGTCGTAGGTATAACCCAACAGGATGTTGCCGATGCGCCGCTTCAAATCGTCAAGGTCGGTAGCCAAACAGAGGATGGCCATGATCTCGGATGCCGGGGTGATGTCGAAACTCGACTCCGTAGGGATGCCGTTTGTCTGTCCGCCCAGCCCCGTCACGACGTGACGTAAGGCGCGGTCGTTGACGTCGAGCACGCGCTTCCACTTGATCTCTTTCAGGGCCACACACTTGTTTCGGTTCTGGTAAAGGTAATTGTCCAGCAAAGCAGTGATCATATTGTGGGCCGAAGTAATGGCATGAAAGTCGCCCGTAAAGTGAAGGTTGATGTTCTCCATCGGCAACACCTGCGAATAACCGCCGCCCGCCGCGCCGCCTTTCAAGCCGAAACAGGGGCCCAACGAGGGCTCGCGCAAAGCCGCCACGGCACGTTTGCCGATGCGGTTCAGCGCCAATGATAATCCGACGGAGACGGTTGTCTTGCCCACGCCCGACTTGTTGGGCGTGATGGCCGTCACCAATATCAGTTTGTGGGACTTCATCCGTTGTTTGTCGATCAGATGGAGCGGCACCTTAGCGATATACCGCCCATACTGTAAGAGTTCGTCTTTAGGAATGCCTATCTCTTCTGCTAACTCTCTAATCTTTTTCAATGGCGTTTCTCTTGCAATTTCAATGTCTGTTTTCATGCTTCGATATTATATAAGGATGATTACTAAAAAAAAGGACCTCGCTTTCCTTTTCTCTTCCCGAGCTATTCTAGCGAAGTCCTTTTCCGATTTTTTTATTTATGCTTCTTTGTTTTTAATGGATGTGACGATGCGCTGCCCGGTGGTGTCGAAGTCGACGACGATGGTATCGCCCTCGCCGACCGACGCTCGGATGATCAACTCGGCCATCTCATCCTCAAGATATTTCTGGATGGCGCGCTTCAGCGGTCGCGCTCCAAACTGTGCATCGTAACCCTTCGTGGCAACGAAATCTTTTGCCACGTCGGTAATCTCCAACGTATAGCCAAGGTCGGTGACTCGCTTGTAGAGTCCTTGCAACTCGATGTCGATGATCTGTCGGATAGCCGCCTTGTCGAGCTGGTCGAACATGATAATGTCGTCGATACGGTTCAGGAACTCCGGAGCAAAAGCCCTGTTCAACGCCTTCTGGATGACGCCGCGCGAGAACTCCTTGTCGACCTCGCCACCGGCCGACGATGTATTGAATCCGACACCACGGCCGAAGTCTTTCAACTGGCGCGTGCCGATGTTGGAGGTCAGGATGATGATCGTATTGCGGAAATCGATGCAACGCCCGAAGCTGTCGGTCAGACGACCATCGTCCAACACCTGCAACAGGAGGTTGAACACATCGGGGTGTGCCTTCTCGATCTCGTCGAGCAGGACGACAGAGTAGGGCTTGCGCCGCACTTTTTCCGTCAGCTGTCCGCCCTCTTCATAACCGACATATCCCGGAGGGGCGCCCACCAGGCGGGAAACAGCATACTTCTCCAGGTATTCGCTCATGTCGATACGGATCAAAGCGTCGGCCGAGTCGAAGAGGTATTCGGCTATTTTCTTCGCCAAATAGGTCTTGCCCACACCGGTCGGTCCGAGGAACATGAACGTGCCGATCGGTTTGTTCGGATCTTTCAACCCGACGCGGTTGCGCTGGATCGCCTTCACCACTTTCTGAACGGCCTCATCCTGGCCTACGACCTTGCCTTTCAACACGTCGGACATCTCCAGCATCCGGGCATTCTCCGCCTTGGCAATGCGCTGAACCGGGACGCCTGACATCATGGCAACGACCTCTGCCACCTTATCTTCGTCGACTGTCTCGCGATGCTCCTGCATCTCTTTCTCCCAACGACTCTTGGCCGATTCCAAATCGGAGAGGTATTGCCGCTCTTTGTCGCGGAAGCTGGCCGCCAATTCGAAGTTTTGCGACTTGACAGCCGCCATCTTCTCCTTCTTGGTCTCCTCGATCTTCTGCTCTAACTCTTCAATGCTCTTCGGCACAATGATGTTGCAAATATGCACGCGTGAGCCGGCTTCGTCGAGGGCATCGATGGCCTTGTCCGGGAAATTGCGGTCGCTGATGTAACGTTCCGTCAACTTGACGCAAGCTTTGAGGGCTTCCGGCGTATAGTTTACATTGTGATGCTCTTCGTATCGTTCCTTGACATTCTCAAGAATCTGCAGCGTCTCGTCGGCCGTTGTCGGGTCGACAATCACCTTTTGGAAGCGGCGCTCGAGGGCACCGTCCTTTTCGATGTTCTTACGGTATTCGTCCAGTGTCGTGGCACCAATGCACTGTATCTCGCCACGTGCCAGGGCCGGCTTCAACAGGTTGGCGGCATCCATCGAACCGGAGGCGGAACCTGCCCCGACAATCGTATGGATCTCGTCAATGAAGAGGATGACGTTGGGATTCTTCTGCAACTCGTTGAGCACAGCCTTGATGCGTTCCTCAAACTGTCCGCGGTATTTCGTGCCGGCCACGACAGAGGCCATATCCAAGCTGACGATGCGCTTGTCGAAAAGGATGCGTGACACCTTCCGTTGGACGATGCGCATGGCCAATCCTTCGACAATGGCCGACTTGCCGACACCCGGCTCTCCGATCAAAACAGGGTTGTTCTTTTTGCGGCGGCTCAGGATCTGCGCCACGCGTTCGATCTCTTTTTCCCGCCCGACCACGGGGTCCAGGCGGTTTTCCATCGCAGCGCGGGTCATGTCTGTGCCGAAATTGTCCAATACGGGTGTATCGGATGTAGAGCGTGATTGCGACGGATTTTGGCTACCGGCCGAGGAGCGGGGATTGTCGCGTCTCGAAGAGAAGTCTCCTTCATCCTCGTCTTCCTCATCATCGTCGGTATATCCGTCTTCGATATCGGGAAACAGGTCGTCGTATTTGGCGTTGTCTTTCCGATCCTGTGCATCGATCCGATCCTGCACCATCTCGTAGGAGATGCCCGAATCGCTCAGCAAACGGGCCACAAGGCTCTCTTCCTTGAGCAGGGCCAACAGCAGATGCTCGGTGCCGATTCGGTCGCTATGCATCTTGGCGCACTCGGCAACGCTCGAACGCAACACCTTCTGCGTGCTCTTGCTAATGGTGATCTCTTGCGGGACATAGTCGGGATCCATTATATTTCTGACTTCTTGTTCAATAAGCTTCTTCAGGGTATAGGGATTGACATGCAGCGATTCCAACAGATGATAGGCACGACAACTTCCTTCACGGATAATCCCCAGCATCAGATGCTCGGGTCCGATATAGCTGTTCTGCAATCGTCCGGCCTCTTCGCGGCTGTATTCAATCACATCTCTCAGTCGTTCTGAATAATTTTCCTTCATTCTTCACACATTTAGTAAATGAGACAACCCGGTTGGATGCACCGTTCGGTTGTCAATAATCTCGATTCCTCTCACAAAAAGCGGCGGTACATCTCTGCCAAATTTTCTCCTATCGCAAAGATAATACTTCATTTTCAAATTAGTTCAAATAGTATGCCATAAATCATTAAAAGCCCTTTTTGGAAGTTAAAATACAATATTTCGAGCGGAATCCTTTTGTATGTGGCGGAAAAGCCGTACTTTAGTGCAATTTTTCATAGTTTAGCTATTGAGCGTAATTAATATAAAACTAAATGGTTGATCAAGACAGAATTATTAAGATTAACATCGAGGAAGAGATGAAAACCGCTTACATCGACTATTCGATGTCGGTAATTGTTTCTCGTGCTCTCCCTGATGTGAGAGATGGATTCAAGCCTGTTCACCGCCGTATATTATATGGTATGAACATGATTGGAAACACCTACGACAAAAAACACCTGAAATCAGCGAGAATTGTGGGAGAAGTGTTAGGTAAATACCATCCCCACGGAGATAGTTCGGTATATGGTGCTTTGGTTCGTATGGCCCAATGGTGGTCGATGCGCTACCCCTTGGTCGACGGACAGGGAAACTTCGGATCCATGGATAACGATAGCGCAGCCGCAATGCGTTACACCGAAGCGCGTCTCAGCAAGCTGGCCGAAGAAATGCTTCGCGACATTGACAAAGACACTGTGGACTTCCAATTGAACTTCGATGATACATTGAAAGAGCCGACCGTATTGCCGACCCGCATTCCCAACCTCTTGGTGAACGGAGCCTCCGGTATTGCTGTCGGTATGGCAACGAACATGCCGACACACAACCTGAGCGAAGTGCTGGACGGATGTATTGCCTACATCGATTCAAAAGGAGAAATCGATATCCCGGGCCTGATGCAATATATCAAAGCCCCCGACTTTCCAACCGGAGCCACGATCTATGGCTACGACGGTGTGAAGTCTGCCTTCGAAACGGGTAGGGGACGCATCGTTCTCCGCGGTAAGGCCGAGATCGAACGTGAGAACAATCACGAGCAAATCATCATAACAGAGATCCCGTATCAGGTGATCAAATCCGATTTGGTAAAGAGCATCGCCGACCTTGCCAACGACAAGTCGATCGAAGGCATTGCCGATGTGACAGACGAATCGAGCCGTGCCGGACTGCGCATCGTCATTGATGTGAAACGCGATGCCAATGCCCAGGTCGTATTGAACAAGATTTATAAGATGACCGCCCTGCAGTCGGCCTTCAGTGTCAATAACATCGCCCTCGTCAATGGCCGTCCGCGTCTGCTGAACCTGAAAGATTTGATCAAGGCATTCGTCGACCATCGCCACGAAGTGGTGATACGTCGTACACGCTACGAGCTGGCCCGCGCCGAAGAACGTGCCCACATCCTCGAAGGTTTGATCATAGCATCCGACAATATCGACGAGGTGATTGCCATCATCAAGGCCTCAACGAACGTACAGGAAGCCATCGAACGCCTGATGGCGCGCTTCTCTTTGTCGGAAATTCAGGCCCGTGCCATCGTCGAAATGCGCCTCCGCCAGTTGACCGGACTGGAACGCGACAAGCTGAGAGCCGAGTATGAAGAGCTCGAACAACAGATCGCCCGCTTGAAATCCATCCTGGAAGACGAGACCGTCTGCATGAATCTGATCAAGCAGGAACTGCAGGAAATCAAAGAACAGTATGGAGACGAGCGCAAGACCGACATCATCTATGCATCGGAAGACCTCAATCCCGAAGATTTCTATGCCGACGACGAGATGATCATTACGATCTCTCACTTCGGATATATCAAGCGTACGCCGCTGGCAGAGTTCCGCGCTCAGGGCCGAGGTGGTATCGGTATCAAGGCATCCGACACACGCGACGAAGACTTCATCGAATATATCTATCCGGCTTCCATGCACGCCACGATGATGTTCTTCACAGCCATGGGCCGTTGCTTCTGGTTGCCGGTATATCAGATTCCGGAAGGTTCGCGCAACTCGAAGGGACGTGCGATCCAAAACCTGCTGAACATCGAGAAAGACGACAAGGTCAAAGCCTTTATCCGCGTCAAGAAACTGACGACGGACAAGGAGTTTGTCAACTCACACTACCTACTGTTCTGCACCAAGCAGGGCATCATCAAGAAGACTTGTCTCGAAGCCTATTCACGTCCTCGCCAGAATGGTGTCAATGCCATCACACTGCGTGAGGGAGACGACCTGATCCAAGTATGTATGACCAACGGCGACCGCGAGATTGTCATGGCAAACCGCAACGGACGCGCCATCCGCTTCCACGAAAGTGCCGTCCGCGAAATGGGCCGTACCGCTTCAGGTGTGAAAGGTATGACGCTCGACGACGAGAACGACGAAGTGGTAGGATTGGTCTGCTTGAAGGACAAAGAGAAAGAAACGATCCTGGTCGTATCCGAACAGGGCTACGGCAAACGTTCGAACATCGACGACTACCGCATCACCAACCGCGGCGGTAAGGGTGTGAAGACGCTGAACATCACCGAAAAGACCGGTAAGCTGGTGGCACTGATGAACGTAACGGAAGAAAACGACTTGATGATCATCAACAAATCCGGTACGACGATCCGCATGAAGGTGGCCGATCTGAGTGTCTTGGGCCGTGCAACGCAAGGTGTCCGCCTGATCAACTTGGGCAAGCGCAATGACGAGATCGCCTCTGTCTGCAAGGTAATGACCGACGAAGAAGAGCCGACCGGAGCGGAAGCAGAAACGCCCACCGGCAACGATCCCGTAGAAGAAAACAGCGAAAACGGCAACGAATCAGCTACCTCGACGGAAACAAATGAGCCGGATGGCGAACAAAAAGCATAAACCGATTGTTAAACAAAATAGAATAACTAATTAAAACAAATTTCGAACGTATGAAAAAAGTAGTTTTAACAGCAGCACTATGTATGGCTGTCACAGCCGCATTCGCTCAAAAGAAAGCCGTAAGCCAGGCAGAAGGTCTCGTTAAGACCGGTACAACCGATGCCAATGTTTACACCGAGGCAAGATCGTTGATCAAAGGAGCTTTGGAAGATGCCGAATCAAAAGACGATCCAAAGACATGGTATGTAGCAGGTTTCATCGAAGACCAGCAGTTCAGCGGCGAGCGTACCAAACAAGTTTTAGGACAACAGCCGGACGAAAAGACAATGTATCAGGCATTGGGAAGCATCCTCCCTTACTTCAAGAAAGCATACGAACTGGATCAATTGCCAAATGAGAAGGGAAAAGTAAAACCCAAATACACCAAGAACATCAAGAGCACGCTGAGCGCCAACCACATTTATTATATCAATGGTGGTGCTTACTACTTCGATCAGAAGGATTACGAGAAGGCTTACGACTTCTTCCAGCAGTATTTGGAGATCTCCGACATGCCAATGTTCAAGGATACACAGACGGCAGCCCGCGACTCCAACTTCATGACTGTCCAGTTCTATGCAGCCGTTGCAGCCACTCAGTTGCACGATTCTCCTAAAGCCATCGCCGCTTTGGAACGTGCCAAGACGACAGACTACCGCCAGAACGACGTTTACCAGTATCTCTGCTACGAATACGAGCAAGCCAAAGACTCCGTCAACTTGGAAAAGACCTTGAAGGAAGGTATGGAAAAGTTCCCGCAGGAAAGCTATTATCTGATGAGCTTGATCAACACTTACATCTATTCTAACCGCAGCGAGTTGGCTATCGAATACTTGAACACGGCCATCGCTAAGGATCCGAACAACGCACAGTTGTATGATGTAATGGGTCGTGTATACGAAAACATCAAGGATATGGACAAGGCAGAGGAGTACTTCACCAAGGCTTACAACATGGATCAGAACAATGTTGATGTATTGTCCAACTTGGGCCGTGTATATTACAACCAGGGTGTCAACATGTTGGGCGAAGCCAACAACCTCTCTGACTCAAACGAATATCAGAAAGCAGCCGCAGCCGCTAAGGCTATGTTCGAAAAGGCTATGCCTTACTTCGAAAAAGCTCACCAGTTGGATGCTACCAACCGCGAGTGTATGATCGCTTTGCGTGGTATCTACTACAACTTGAACATGGGTGACAAGTTCGATGCTATCGAAGCTGAAATGAACAAATAATCCATTGTTGGGATAAACATAACGAAAGCCCCCGGGATCGTTCCCGAGGGCTTTTTTTATTCTTCGGCAAAAGCAAAAAAATTCATGCCGAGCAATTTAAAAATTCATGCCGATCTTTTTTTAGTTTCATGCCGAATGAACTGCAGTTTCATGCCGAACGGACAAACGGAATAACGGGGGGCGGGAGAGGAGCTCTCCGGCCCCCTGTCGAAGCAATTGCCCGTCAAGACTCCGGTTGGTAGTCTTCGCCATTCTCCCAGGCGCTGCTGTTGTTCCAGTTTTCATACAGATGGTTCACCCATATCTGTCGGATCTCGGGATAGCTGGCCAGGGGTTTCATCAGGCATCCCTCTTTGATGCCGTGATCGGCTCCGGCTTGATCGATCGGATGGCATTCGAAGGTACGGTCCACCTTGAAGCCCAATTTCTCCAGGCGCTCGCGCCAGCTGTATTCGTTCGTGTTGATTTCCACCCCGCTCAGGTCGTCACCTTCGGCCATGGCCTCCAGTCCCCAGAGGTCGTTGTGGGCATGGTCGCCGGCAATAGACATGAAAGGAGCCAGATAAACCGTTACGTCCGACGGCTCCAGGCCGTTCTTTTCGCAATAGGTCATCACTTTCGAATAGATGCAGTCGGGGTACTGCGCTTTGTCAAACCCCTCTACCGGGATTCTGTCGGCCGGAGCTTCTTCTATTTCGTTCGGGAAGAAAAGCATATCTCCATAGTCGACCGTACCGATAAAGATATTGTCGTTGGCCGAAAGATCGTGCAACGCATTTTCCACATCAAGGTACTTTTTGTTGGCATTGTAGTTCTCGTCCGGATTGCCGTGCCCCATGAGAAGGACGATACTGTTCTTGTTGGCCAGTTTGGTCTCATAGTGTCTGTAGAGGACCTCGGCTACCTCTTTCGTATCTTCGGCAGTGGAAAGGAGGTTGGCGCCCTTCAGCACATCGATGTGCGGAAACCATTGGATCATAAAGTACTTTTTCACGTCCGTATTCATCAGCGAAAGATACTCTTCGCCCGGGATGACGTGTAGCGACTGTACCGCCACGCGCTTGTAACCCGCGTCGCCGATAGCCTTCAGCCATTGGTCCAATTCGTAGCGGGCCACGCCTGTAGCCGCCTCAACACGGCCGATGCAGGTACGCGAGGTGAATGACATGTAAATATCCGTATTGGGAAATTTTGCCTTAAAGTCGTCAATCACATCTTCATAGACCGAAAGCGATTCATTGTAAGTGCTGCCAAACGTACAGAGCAGGATGGCCGTGTCGTATCGTTTGGTCTTGTTTACCTCCTCGACGGCCGGGTTGGTCGTACTCTCTTCGTCGTCATTGTCGCTACAGGAGATGAATCCCGTACAGGATACAGCGGCCACAAAAGCCGCCAGCAGATAACACTTTAGCTGTTTCATAGAAATAAAAATTTTAGTTTATAAATGATAGGTCTGTCAGTTATTCTTGAATTTCACTAATAATGAAGCATAGACGGTCCGGCCGGGTGTCGAGGTGGCGCGGTTCCGCCCGAAGGGGGTGCGGTCGACATAGTCGAACAGATTGTCCACCCCGACGTTCATCGTCAGCGACCACCGCTTCACTTTCAGCAGCGAGTGGGCCGTGTTGACGCGCCAGGTCTGGAATCCGGCGGCATCGTTGTCGTTGATATAGCGGCGCGTGGACTGGTATCTGCCGTAGATACCAATGCCCAAACGGTACCGTTTCCACGCATGTTGCCACACGGCGTTCAGGTTGGCATTGTGGGCCGAGGTGGCATCGATGGGATAATAGTGCAAATAATCAATGCCTTTGTTGGGATATTGTGCCTTCGGGTCGGCATAACTGTACCCGCCGCTCAAGGTGAGCGATTTCGCCGGACGATAGCTGAAGGTGAAATCCATGCCGTAAATGCGCGCCTTCGTCAGATTCATGTACTGTTTGCTCTTCTCTATCTCGAGCAGTTTCTCGGCGGGGGTCACGGAAATCTCGACCAGCTCGATCATGTTGCTCAGGAAGTTCACGTATCCCGTCAGGGCGGCTTGGAATTTCTCTCCGACATACTCTATCCCAACCGAGCCATATTGCGACGTTTGGGCCTTCAGTTCCGTATTGCCATGATAGGCCGTCATGGCGCCGCCCCCTATGATGCCGGCATAATTATAATATAGCTCCTTGATGGTCGGTGCCTTGTATCCCATGGCATACGAAGAGCGCAAATGAACATTCCCGCCGGGTTTGTACAGGAGGGAAACCTTCGGACTGAAATTCAAGCCCGACTCCTTGTGTTGCGTGCCCCGTATGCCGGCCGTCACCACCAGGTTCTCCATCGCCTTCCACTCCTCTTGTATATAGGCCGCCAGCGTATAAACCGAGGCGCGGTCGCCATCGATGTGGTGGGGCGACTCGAGGTGATTGTACTGATATTCGGCACCCACATTCAAAATGTGGTGGTCGCCCCAATAAAACACACTTTTCACTTGCCCCAACAGCTGCTTTTGGATGCTCTGCTTGATGCGCTGACCGGCAAAATAGGTGATGCGCTCGTGGCGGTCGCCATCCAGAAAATAATCCGTATGCTCGTTTAGCTTGTAGTCATAGAAGTAGCCGTATCGGCCATAAGATAGGTCCGCCGTCAGATAATTCCGCTCTCCGAACTTGTAGTTACCCCCCACGGCCAGCGTGTAGTTGCGGTAATAAAAATCGTTGGGTTGGTATTTCCAGGGGCCATGGGTGCGCATCACCCAACGCTCGTAATAGGTGCCCTCGGCCGTAAGGTTGAGTTGGCGGTTGACCTGCCACTCGAGGTTTTCGGACAGCGTATAGTTGGTCGATCGGTTGACGGTCAGCATGGTCGAGCCGGTTTTCAGCTGGTTTTGGTCCCATTGCCGGTCCGTATTCTGCCAGCCGTCGGTATGGCGGAAGTTGACCCCGGTCATCGACTTGAGCTTTCCATAATGAAATCCGAAACCGGTGCTCTGACGGATATCCCCATATTCGCCCACGCGGGAGGTATTGGTCAGCTCCATCTTCTCGCGGTTTCGCTTGGTGATGATGTTGATCACGCCGGCTATCGCATCACTGCCATAGAGCGACGAGGCGGCTCCCTTGACGATTTCGATGCGTTCGATATTGGCAAGGTTCAACTGGTTCAGGTCGTTCTGACCGCCGACATCGCCGTTCATGCGCTTGCCGTTCACCATGATCAGGATATAATCGTTGTTCAATCCGTTCAGTTGAATGTGGCTTCCCATATCGCCATCGTGAAAGGTCAACGACGGACTGAGGCTGCCGAGCAGATCATCTATGCTGCGTGCCTGATATTGCTCCAAGGCTTTGCCGGTGATGACCTCCGTCTGCACGGGCGCATCCTTCAGATAGTGTTCGGTTCCTGTGCCGGTTACGACCACTTCGTTCAGGAATACGGAGAGTTCTTCCTCACCTTTGTCTTTGAGGATGCTTTGTGCACTTACCAACTGTGCGCCTATCATGAGAAAAACCGGAAGCAGTTTCATAGTTCGTCTGTTTAGTTTGTTAAAAAAAAACGACACGTTTCCAGCACACAAAGAGGAATGCCACAAGAGAAGGGGCGCCCAAAAACGCCGGTTCGAACGGACACGCACTTCTAATCCTGGAAGCCGGGTGTTGATAGATCGAGAGAGGTAGCAGGTATTCTGGCTCTCCTCCGGCCGGATGCCTTCCCGCTTCTTTTCGGAAACAGTGGCTTGGAATATCCGACCGACAGCACGAGGATTTACAGCTGCAGGCACAGCTCCGGATTCTCACCGGATTCCCTTGCATCGAACTGTCTGATTGTCCGATTACTAACTCTGCCACAAAGATAGGATTTATTTTTTATTTTTATGGCAGTCCGCTAAACTTTTAACCAACTGTTATTGGCTTTTGAAAAAAGTAAGTCCCAATTAAGGAGCTTCGCGTTAGCGATGACATTAACATGTCATCGAGTACTCTTCTTTTTGCTTGACCAAAAAGAAGCAAAAAGTCAAGGGCTGAACCTGCTTGGCTACTCCAGAGTTTTCGTTCGCTGTGCGCGTCGCAAGCCGCTCGCTAACGCTCGACTCGTGCAACGCTCCGGC
>CAVJQR010000067.1:11355-12756 GCA_963651605.1 Agathobaculum sp. | reverse complement strand
GTATCCCTTATGCGGTGGAGAAGCCGTTGTCGAAATGGGAGCAGGCGAAGGTGGATATCGGCGGTATGGCTATCGGTTTGGTGTGCGGCTTGATTTTCATTGTTTTCGGGTGGATTGTCTATAAGGTTAGGAGGAGGTAAGATATGGACATGATCAATCTTTTTGAAAAAGGCTCTACTGTTAACGCTATTCTTTATATTACGGAAAAGAGTGGCGGAAGGATAGACATAAACATGCTTTTAAAGGTATTGTATTTTGCCGACCGAGAGAGCCTCTGTACCTATTGCCGAACCATTACACGGGATGTGTATATCGCTCGGCAAATCGGCCCTATTCCGTCTAAAACGACCGAAATTCTAAAGGCTGTAATGGATGGTTCTTTTGCCGACAACTGTTTTCATTTCGTAGATGGCCGTACCATAGCCAACGACATTGGTCCTAACATGGATTGGTTGTCCCGATCGGATGTTATCTGTCTTGACAGAGCCATAGAGAAGTGTAAAGGCAAGGGTTTAAATGAGCTTGTGGAGTTGTCTAAAGGGGAGGCATGGCACAAGGCCGAGCGAGACGGCCGAATGTGTTTTTCGGACATAATGCGCGAGGTGGGTTGCACGGAAGATTACATCGAATATGTTGAAGAACAAATGCAGCTGATTTGTTATTTGAGAAGTTGACGTTTGTCCGTTCTGTATATATTCACGGCGCATCGGAGGATTGTTCTTCCTTTCCACTTATTTTATAGGGGCTACGGATAATCTTTTCGTAGCCTGTTGTTTGGTTCGTGAACGGAATATCCTAAGAGGTATGATTCTTTTCAAGCAATAGTCTATCCATTTTCATGTAATTCATAACTATTTCCTTAAAAGCGCTGACTTCTTTCATGTCATTTACGCCAAGGTTACCTGCACGGAAAGCACAAACGAGCATGTTCTTAACGGCTTTCTCATCTTCGTCAAATAACAAATTCATCTCACAACCCAAAAGATTGCAAGCCTTTTCTAATACTTCAATAGGTGCTTCTCGATCTCCCGTTTCGTAATTGGCATAGGCAGACCTGTTAATACCAAGATATGAAGCAACCTGTTCTTGCGTTAGATGGTTTGCCTTTCGCAAAAGCTTTAGGTTGTGCCCTATGATGATTGAAAAATTATTGTTCATATTTATTGATACGTTCTTCTATAAGTTTTTTTGGCAACCTTTTATTTAGGATGCTGAGTTTTTTCAATTTGGTTGCCATAACGGTTTTGTCTATAATATTACATTCAACAAGCATATCCGTTATAAAAAGGATGCCTGACACTATCACCCCATCTTCAGTTGCGCTTCTGCGCAGTTTCCCGTCACCTGTCAAAATGCGATAGTTGTTCTTTTTAGCATAATACCAAACGGCACAATCCGTAA
>CAVJQR010000067.1:0-11345 GCA_963651605.1 Agathobaculum sp. | reverse complement strand
ATCCGTAACGGATACGTTATTGCTGCGACCGTCAAACATGCTTACTATCTCATAGAACTCAACATCATCAAACCCTTTGACGAATAGCGAACCATTGCGGATCAAAGCATTTATTTTCGACTTTTGTTCATTGTTGGTTATCTCACCAATAACATGATCAACCGTATGAAACCTTATAGGCAAACTAAAGGATGCTTCAAGCAAGTCGACAGATATAAGGTCTACAAATATATTTGTATCATTGACTACTATATCCATATCATATAAGGTTTAAATTTTGCCGAACCTCTTGTACGGTACAACCTAACAAAGAAGCGCATTTCGATTCGGTTATGGTCTCATTTGCCAATAGTTTAAAGGCGATTCGTTCAAATCGCTTACAGTGCTCATCTTTAAAAACGCTTTTTTCCACATCTTCTTTGAATTTTTTAGAACCATTTTTATATTTGTAAAAAGAGATATATCTATTTTTGGAAATAATATCTGCTTGTCTTGCTTTTGCCATCATAGCCTCGACTGAAATCCCGAATTGCTTTTGAATGTCTTTAAGTTCTACAAGCGAGATGTCTTTTCTGATTTTACCTATTTTCCCGATAAAGACCTCCGTTGGGAGAAGTACTTCGTTTGCAAATATGTTGCAAAGTCTCTCTTCGTTTGCTCCATCGGCAAATTTCATTACTTTATGACCTATCTCATGAAACAAAGACAATCGTTTTCTTTCGGGGGTGAAATTCTTATTCAGTACAATAACGAATATATTGCCATAAGTAAAGCTGTCTCCATCGAATTTTTTACAGGCGTCAACCTCTATTATTTTCACTCCAGCCGTTTCAAGCATTTCGATAGGGGTTGCAATGGGAGAGTTTCCAAGATTGAAATCATGTCTGAATCTTGCTGCTATGGAAAGTGCATCATTATCTTCTTTTACAGGATTGTCATAGTAGTTTATTTCAAAATTTTTTAATTCTCCCGACATATTTTCCACCTCAATATATTTTTCAAGTTCGGAAGAGGCATAATAATTGATGGCATCTATTTCTTTTTTTCCAAGAGAAGCCTTCTTTCTATACTTTATTTCACTCAAATCTATAGAAACGGTTATAGGACGAAAGAAATCGTCAACACGAACACCCAATGCCGAAGCTAATTTCAGCACGACTTTACTCGATGGAAAAATTTCTCCTCTTTCATACTTTGCTAAGGCATTGGCAGAAACTTCTCCATTCATTTCATCACTTAATTTTCGCAAAGAGAGACAACGCATTCTGCGTATGCTCTTTAAACGCAAGGGGAATACATTTTTCATATTGAACAAGTTTTATTGTGTTTACAAAAGTAAGAATAATTATTTATTTTGTAAACCCATTTATCTGCTTTTAACATAACAAAGGCTTGCACAAAACGAATTGCACAAGCCTTGTTTTACCTGTCTTGCAGATAGTCCTGAATGGTCTGCATAAAATCCTCTATCGAACGGCAGATAACGTATTTGTATCCGACCTTTTCCACGCACCACTGCCATTCCTTTTGGTTTTCCGACTGCTTGCCTTTAGGCGTTTTCATCTCTATGGCCAACCCGTGGTAATGCTTGTTTGGCATGAACAAAAAGAGATCGGGAGCACCACTTGTCAAACCTTCCATTTTGGCAATCTTGGCTTGTAGGGGTGTCGTGCGGTATCCGTTCGGGATGCTGTTCAGATTATTGGCAATGTCGCGATATTGCAATCTGAACCACGTGACGCAAGCACGCTGCAATTTGCTTTCGGGATGGTCCATATCAGAAAGGCAAGTCGTTTTGAACCGCCGCTGCGGTTATTTGCCCGGGTGTCGGGACTGAATAGGTCTGCGCCTGTTGCGGTTGCTGTTGTCCGCCGTCCTTGCTTATTGCTTGGATGGACGAAGCGTATATGTCGGTTGCCGTCCGTTCTGCTCCGTTCTTGTCGGTATACTTGCGATAGTGGATGCTTCCCGTTATGCCTACTATATCGCCTTTTCGGATATAGTTGTTGACAAATTCGGCACTCTTGTTACGTATGATAACGCTGTGCCAGTCGGTTTTCTCGGGGACTTGTGTGCCGTTCTGCAAAGTATATCCACGTTCGGAAGTGGCCACCGATATTCTTGCTATGCTTCCGCCGTTGTCGAATGTCTTGAACTCGGGGTCTTGACCGACACGGCCCACGATTGTAACGCTGTTTATATTGATCATAATTTTTTTTCTTTAAAGATACAAAAAATCAGTGAATCAGCTAAGCATTGTCGGGGTCTTTTTTAGGGGATTGTCCGCCCGTTCGGATTCCACTTCTTCCCCTGCTTTTTTGAAAATATCATGTATTTTTTCGGCACATGCTATCAGCTCGTTTTCTTCAAGCGGTTTTCTGCCGTATGATATACCTATGCAGATTGCCCTACGGATTAGAGAGTTAATCTCTTGCGCACAGCTTTTTGCATCTTCTTTATCCAATTGTTCATACAATTTGTTGAGCGCAAACGCTATTGTTTCATTTGAAGCTAACATTTCGATTGCCAAAGATGCGATAAAATAATATTCAGCATCGGTGTACTGAACATCATCGAACGAGTACATTGTTTGGTTGCCTGTATCTAACTTTTTCATACCATTACTTTATTTATTCCCGACTCCGTTACCGATAATATGGTGTAATCCGATATTGTTCCTTTCATCCATTCCCTTACTGCCTTGATGGCGTTGTCGATGCTTGAAGACTCGATAAGGATATAGGTGAAGCGATGCTTTTCCTTTCCGCTTTTCTCGTCCAATGTGATCAGCGATATTTTCACTTTGTAAAGCGTATCGTCTTCGACATTGGCGATGTCCACCAGTTCAACGATATTGCTTTTCTTTACTGCGTCCACCTCTGCATACCTGCTATGTAGGTCAAAGTACTTTATGACCCTTGTTTCGGCTTCCATGAATGTGTCAGCCTTGACGAGATACTTTTCTACCTTTTTTACCATGCTGCCGTTCTCGTCCAACGTATTGAACCTTGCAGCCACTTCGATAAATTTACTCATATTCTTCTACCTGTTGGGTTATAAAATCGTTAATTTGTCCCTGTTCTCTCAGAAAATCTTCCAACTCCCTTTGGTGTCTTGCGGCCACATAGGGACAATGGATATCCTTGTTGCGTTGGATCTCCCTTTTCTTGTAGGCTATCCATTCCGCCGTTGTCATTGCCTTGCGTTCCATTATCGTCCGCTTGAGCCGTAGCCGTTAACACCCCTATCCGAGTCGCTCAGTTCGTCCACCTCTTCCCATTCGACAGAGGGAATAGGCATGATGATGATTTGTCCGATTCTGTCCCCTACGTTATAGGTGTCGGTTGGATTCACGATTGCCAACCCTATACCGATATAACGAAGCGTTGGTTTGAACTTGAAGAGGATTTCCCCCCTGAAACCACTGTCGCACACACCGACCGCGTTGCTGAGCGAAAGATCGTACTTGCATACGCTGCTACGGGGGAACAATAACCCGACATAACCTTCGGGAATCTCCACGGCTATGCCGGTTCCGTATACGATATTTCCTCTGTCGTCCGTGAATCGGCTTGTTGCAGTAAGGTCGAAGCCTGCATCAGAGGCGTGTGCCTTGTTCGGCATGGTTGCCCGGCTGTTCAATATTCTGAATTTTACTTTCATGTTTTTATGAATTATGATTTCCCGTGTTTGTTCCGAACGATAACGATATTGTCTTCGCTTGGAAGAAAGAACGGTGTTAATATATCCGTGTGTTTGCCGTTGTCATCACCAATGACAACCGTTTTGTCTCCGAGTTCGGAGATCAAATCGGCAAGATCCTTAATTAATTCTACTGCTGTCATTCCATTTTAAGATTATCATCCAACCCCAACGCCCACAACAGATGTTGCAGTTCGTGTACGAATCGGATTGTGGTCAATAAATCGTTGTTGTTATACGTCACCTCCCATTCGCCGTCCTTGTCCCACAGCCATAACTCGTTCGGTTTGTTGGCGGGAATGGTGAAGATATAATCCCATTGTTGGCGGAATCCGTTGGCCGTTAGGATATCGGCCGTCAACGGTATAGGCCTGATGTCCGCTATTGCTTTTGTTAGAAAATAATGATGCCTGTGGCTAATGCGATGCACCACAATTTCAAGATTGATGCTGCTAACATCAACCACACGACCGATGTTGTTCTTGCCGTCCGCCTCTATCCAATCGCCTATCTTCAGATCTGTCACTTTCATTGTCCAACCCCCAATAATTTATACACCAACGCATCATCTATTCTTGATATGTTCGGCCCTATCTCGATTTCACGGATCACCCTTCCGCCCTTCTCAATGCCGATTGTCTGCATAATAAATTCCACAAGCCCTTTGTTATATACACATTTTTTGGTGACCTTACCTCCGTAATCAAGGACCTTTAGCGAATCATTATGCTTTTCATTACTGAAAACAAAATAGGTTTCACTTGTCAGCCTGTTTACACTGATTCTCAAACAGGAAAAGCCTTTCTCTTTTACCTCGTTCGCTATTTCCGATGAGAACACGACCGAATAAATGCAAGATCTTTTGATCCCGTCGGCATTCGTAGGGCAATAACAGATCATGCTTTTGTCTTTTGCCACACGTCCCTTTCGAATGTTGTCGAATTTCAAATACTCAAAATCTTCGTTTTTACCAAATAAATTTTCCATACCCTTATCTGTTTACGGCTGCATCCGCATCGGCCACAGCCTTGTTCAACTTGTTCACATCCAAAAAGCCGTATATGAAACACGTGAACGCATCCCGTATCGGCTTCATCTCATTCATATCCACACCCCTTTCGGGACATGGCAAACACCCTATCAGCCGCCGCACCAGCCGCTTCAACGGCTTGCCGCTATACTCCTCGAGAGGGTTCACCAACCCATAAGGCGCACATATCAGCATCTCAAACTGCTTGATCGTAGCGTTCAACACTTGGCACAGCGTATCGGCCACAATCGCAAGGCTGTACACCTCGTTCGCCTCGCCGCTCAGACCCGCATCCAGCAACACTTGCGACACCTGATAACGGAAAATGTCGATGTGCTTTCGCGTGTGCTCCTCCATGTTCATGTCGAACGCCGTTATAAAGGCACTCCTATCGCGCCCGAGCCTATGGTCTATCAATCGGTTCAGCCTCTCCGCCTCCTTGCCCACCAATTTGGCTACGCGCTTCAATTCGTGCCTGTAAAGGCTTGTCTCTTCGGCCTTGTAGCAGCAATCCATGGCCGCACCATATACTTGGTCGGCCAGGAACATTGTCAGCATCGTGAAGCCGAACGCCCTGCCTTGGGTGATATCACCCAGTTGTTCAAATCTGCTTATCGCTAACATCCGTTTAAAATTTTTCTGATCCGTAATTGTCGGCACTTGTCCGCCAGTGCTTTTATTTCCGCCATTTTGGGAGAGGGGATTCCGTCCTTCTTCATCCTTGCCTTTCTGCTGTATTCGGCTTTTGCGGCCTTTTCACAGACCTTGCAGTAAGTGAAACCGTTATGAATTTTCCTGCTCTTGGAAAATTCTTCAATCGGCTTGTATTCGCCGCATTTGGAGCAACGCTTGATCCCTTTGTCGTGGATGTACATCTGCGCTGCCATGTGCACCACCGAACCACTATAACCGCGGCGGCGCAACTCGATGACGATGTCGTTCATCGGTGTGTCCCCGAACGAATCGAGCATGTATATCAGATCGGGTTGTCCCGTCTTGCGGAACAGCTCCTTCATCGTCTCGGGGAATCCTATTTTCGCGCAAGCCTTGCACACGTTAGAACGCCCGTCTTTGCTTTTGTTCCACTTTTGGAAGTCGGTAAGGGGTTTTTCTTCTCCGCATCGGCTGCATATCTTTGTTTTGTTCATACTCTGAATGATTTACCTTGGAACCTAACTCTTTTCATGGTCGCCATGATCCGTTCCATTGTCCGAGATCCGTACCGCTCAAGCAACTGCTCCGAGTTGAGGTTGCTTGAAGCGATAACGACCTTGCCATACTTTTCAGCCATATCCATCAATTCGGGAAACAAATCTCTTTTTGTGCCGTAGTTGACGGCTATTTCCTCCGTGCCTATATCATCAAGTGCAAGCAGCTTCCGGTTGAACACCTCTTCGGGATTGTTCATAAACTGCCTCATATCGTATGCCTTGATGATCTTGTTTTGTGCGTTGAGCACGATGGCGGGGATAATGTATTTTGTCAGTAGCGACTTGCCCAGTCCGCAATTGCCATAGAGGTAAAGACCCTTGCCTTTGTTGTCGGTCAGCCATTCTGCAACCTCATCGTAGGCAGATAGCCATCGGTATTGCTTGCCTTCCAAACCGACAACATAGTTAAACCACGACTGCATCTGTTCCTTGGCATTCGGGACGCTGATCGGAATCCTGTCGCTTTGCGGCAACACCATTCCGTTGAGCCTCATCTCTTCAAAAATCTTTGTATGTTGTATGGTTGTCATAGCTTGCTATATTTGATTTCCGTTGTTGGTAGCCTACCTTTTCACGGCCTGCCCAATAGGCGAGCCGTTTGCCCAATTCCCAAGTCTTTTCTTTTTCGAAGCGCATCTTTGTTTTGCTTGGATTCATTTCGCTCCAATAATTGAAGAACTTTTCTATCATCCGTGAACCATATTGCGACGTATAAGGCCGAAGCGCATTCATGAATTTCTCTTTGCGGATTCTTGTGGCAATCTCCGCGCTTAACTTGTCGGATTCTCCGACCGGGTCGGCATTGATGGCATACTCGGTGATCATCTTCGTTTTTGACTTGTATTGGTTCTGAATCTCTTCCGATGTGAGAACCTGTTCCGTTTGGTAGAGGTTCTTGTCGAAGAGTCCCGCTTCCACGCAATCGTCTATGAAACCGTCGGCCTCTTCGAATGTCTCCAAATCAAGTGTATCGGATACTATTCTCGCCAGTTCGTCGTCTTTCTTGATATAATACCCGTTTTTGTAAATCTCGCACAAGAGGACGAAATAAACGGCCACTTCTTTTGTCTTTTGCCACTTTATCAATCTTCTTATCCGAAGATCATCGAAGAGATCCACCTCTATGTTGAATTTCTTCTTGCTTTTTCCTGTTCCCATATATCATTCCGTTATTTTGTCACTTCTTCTTGAATCGGCATTGCGATACCGTTGGATCATCTCTTCGGGGTCTTGCCCTTTCTTGACGAAAATCCGGGTATAGTGGTTGACTTTGTACCACTTGCCCTTGAACTTCGGTTCGGGTTTGATGCAGCCTTCGTTTTTCGATATGTCCGCCTTGCTGCAGCTTGATTTCGATACGCTCATGATGTTTGTTTTTGTTATTAGTTGGTGGGCATTCGGGGAATCGAACCCCGATGCAACCGTTATGCCCTTCTGCATGGTTATTCTCGCGAACCGCCATGCATAAAATCAATAATCTACACTAAAAAAATGAATGAATCATATTGCCAATTTTTTTCTTTTGAACCGTGTGAGTTGTCGGGATATGTCCCGCTCTCTTGCCACGGTCGTCCGCTTGTCTATAATGGAAGCAGCTGCATCCATCAATCTGACCAATGTCTTTATGTCGTTGTCCGTTAATGTTTTCATAATACAAGAAAACCCCTCCGGGCCTCACGGCAGGGAGAGGGAAAGTAAATTGTAACAAAAAACAAAATTCTAAAAACAACAAATAAGATAAAAGCGGTGGATGCCATCGGAATCGAACCGATGCCGGCACCATGACACCCGAAAAACTTGGCTATCTTCACAGACGGCCAAGAAAACTAAGTGATGAAGTAATATAATTGAGATTATGTTTGAAAGATTCATCTATAAAAAGAACGACCTACCTTCTCAGGCAAGCCGTTCCGCATTTCCAGAAAAAAACTCACATAGAAGTGCCTTATGAATGTGGGCAGCCGGGAATCGAACCCGGATGGGGGAAACCTTTCTGCCCATATCACTTCGGTCCTCACGGATGGAAGTGAAGAGAATGAAAAAATTACAAACCGAGTTATACAAAACATATATAACCAAAGCGGACGGAATCGGAATCGAACCGAGACCGCCCTTAACAAAGTTGCCGTAGCAACCGCAAAACAGTAAGAAAATAACACATAAAGAGGACTTGCACCTCACGACCGCCTTTTTCGGTCGGCATTGGTTAATAATAAATAGAACAAAATACACCAATTGGTGTTGTGGGGCGAGACGGAATCGAACCGTCTCAAGCACCATGCGCTCCGTATGTGGCGAGCCTCACGGCGGACCACATGAAAAATTAGCTGTGAAAAAATCCAAAATACGGGTCTCTCACCCGACGCTCCCCTTTAAGAGCGGATTTGGATTAAACACTATATATATGAAAAAACGTAAATCAAAAACAAAGTCGGTCGGCTTGTCGCAAGAGGACCGACCAAGGAACACTTTATAACAATAATATTATGTGTGGGGCAGGCGGGAATCGAACCCGCCTCAACGCTGACGCCGATCCACGTTGCCCTGTTGCCCTTTCATGACCTTTTTCAGATCGTTTCCGACCTTTATCCAGTCTTCTGCCATTCTATCGGAATCGCTCTTTTCCTTCATCTCTTCCAAGTGTTGAAAGATCGGATTTTCTTCCAAAGAGAAAAAGAAAAGGATGCCTTTGAGAAATGTGCTCATGTTTTTAACAAAAAAACCACCCGAGCCTCACGGCGGGGGCGGTCGGTCTTACTGTGACTACTATAATTGGTATATGAAACTATGTTGTCCCGGCAGTGGAATCGAACCACACAAACGAACCATCGCCGGGTGCTCCTTTGGCCCTCACGGGAGAAAGCAAAGCAGATTTAACGAATTCTGATTTTATACACATGAAAAATTCAACTATGAGTGCCGTGCCGCATCTCGCTTGCGGAAGCCGTTCAATCCGACCCACGGCTATATTGTGTGCAGCTGTCGGCGTTACCCGACTATCGCCGTGGACATACCACACTGCCATTTTATTCAGCCTCGACACCGCCATGCCGCTCTCGGGAGACAAGTCAATCCGTCTGCTTATGCATGGTTGAAAACCGTCCTCTATAGTGAGGGAAAGGTTGTCGTTTTGTTCGGTCGGTGGGATCGAACCACCTACAGCCCAAACTGCTGACCGATTTCGCAACGTTTGCCATTCACATGGGAAAATTGCAGATGAAAAACACTAATAACTATAAATAATTATGATGAGTCAAACCCATTCGGAATTTCTATCCAGCTCCTTCCTTATCTGTTCCAAAAATTGCTCCTCGTCGGGAGCGGGTATATATACACCCTGTTTGGCCGAATAGTTTCTGAACCTGTTTATCGCCGTTGTCATGTCTGCCGATGAAAGTGCGCTTGTCGACTTCATCCGAATCCTTGACAAACCGTTTCTTCCAGTTACCTTCTCCTTGAAGAGGTCGGTGTTGCATTGTCTTTTGAATATGTCCAGCTTCACCTCTTCGACACTGTATCCCGTTGCGAGAGCGAACCAACCCAAGATGAGGTGCAGATACCTGTTCTGTTGGTTTGACCTCTTGTCTTTCTTTGTCAGTTCCACCAAGGCTTCTTCGGCGAGCAGCTTGCCGGCATACTCCTTGAACCGTTCCTTGTCGTGTTTCAAATCGAAGATCATTTCCTTGCAAAGGTTATGACGATTGATTCACTTGCCGACCGTGCCGGTGGTGTAATGAACACCACTTCTCCCGTCTCTTCGTTTAGTTCCGTCAGACCGCTTGCCGGGATATGCTTCAAAAACTCCTGCCGTTCTTTCACCTTTCGCTGAATCTCTTCCTGTTGTGCAATCAACCCATTGTATATCGGGTCGCCACATTGGGAGAAATCGTATTTAACGCCTGTTTCCTTTACCGTCAGCTTTGCGCCGTGCATTTCAGCCGTCTTGCCGTACTTGGCGATTTCTTCCGCAACCAGTTCTTTTACCTCTTGCATCTTTAGAGCCTCCTCCAAGGCCGCTTTGAGGCCGTTTGCCTTAACCATGAAGTCGAGCGGATCTACTTCACCTTCTATCAGTGGTCGTGCAATCTCTGCGGCCCAATTGGCCTGTTCCGTCTTGGTGACGGGGAACGTATTCAGCGCGAGTGAATCCATGGCTTATAATGTTTTGTTGGTTATAAAATACTTGTATTGTCCGTCCAACTCGTTATAGGTTTCGTCCTGAATGATGTAGTTGTCTTTTATGAACTTTTCCAAAGTCCATGTCGGGTCGCCCTTCTTGGTTTCCGCCAACTTGGCAAGCCATTCGAAGAACGCCACATTTGTCAGGTTGGACACTTCGAACACCTTCTTTTCTTTCGGTTGTACAGCCTTCTTTTGTTGCTGTGGCTGATTCTGCGACTTGGTGTATTGGTTGCCGAGAGCGATGTTGGCATCGTCGTCGTCGTCCGCCACAATGCCCAAGATGGCACAATACCCGTAACGTTTGGCGTATGTGATGGCCGAGCCGATTGCCTGTGCATCGCTTCCGTCCTTTGCCGGAATTCTGATTTTGGAAGCTATCCATTGTCCCGAGGAGTGAAGCAGCACCGACATGACCGAGTTGTCCTCTTCCACCAGCTGAGTAACCGAAAGGCCGTTTTCCATGAGTGCCTTTTGTGCTGCCTTCTTGCAGGTGGCGAAATCGGCATATTTGAAGTTATACGAACCGCCCGTGCGGGTGGATACCTTAACCGTACTGTTCATTTTGGGCTGTTCGAGCGAGCCTTGGAATTTGGCCAATGCTGCTGCCAATTCATTGATGTTTTCTGACTTTTCCATATATGTAAATTATTTGATTTGTGCCCGACAACCGATTTGATCGGAAGCATCTCGCCTTGTGTCGGGCCCGGGTAAATATTTAACAACAAAAAACCTATATCAATTTCAGTATGTTTTTCATTGCTTCACGTGCCAACTCATATTTCTTCAGCTCTTTGTGATAGTAGCTGAGCAGTGAATCCTGATCCTTGATTCTTTTTTCCAGTTCGCCAATGCGATTCTTCAATTCTTCTACTTCCTTTTCCATGATTCATTATTTTATTTCGTTATACAATTTTTGCCGTAATAGACTCTGTTTCTCTTGAAATATCGGTTTATCGAGTCAAGACTGTACATGAAGGCATTTCCACCTTACTCAGCTGCCCGTTGTACTTCTCGATGGCAGCTTTTCTGATTTCCAAGGCCGTTTCGGAGTTGGTTATATACTTGCAGGCACGCTTGATGGTTTCCAGCGAATAACCCAGCTCTTCGGCCATTTTTACTTTGTTCCCCCTTGGGAGCAAAATTTCATGTCTGTAAATTGCCATAAATCCAACATTTTAAATACCTTTGCAATCTTGAAAGGTTTTACTTTTGAAACCTTT
>CAVJQR010000066.1:7454-13060 GCA_963651605.1 Agathobaculum sp. | reverse complement strand
TCACGGTTCCGGTACTTTTGCCAAATTCTTCTACATATTATATATGTGTATTCGCCAAACGGATCAAATACTGCCCATATTGATTTTTTTTCATAGGCTCGGCCAATTGCAACAATTTCTCGGCATTGATCCATCCTTGACGGTAAGCGATCTCTTCCAAGCAGGCAACTTTCAATCCTTGCCGCTTCTCGATCACCTCTATAAATGTCGAGGCTTCCGACAACGAATCGTGGGTGCCGGTATCCAACCAGGCAAATCCACGCCCCAACAATTGCATCTTCAGCTCGCCATCCTCCAAAAATGCTTGGTTTACGCTTGTGATTTCCAACTCACCACGAGCAGACGGTGTAATATTTCGGGCTACTTCAACTACTTTGTTCGGATAGAAATAGAGACCCACTACTGCATAATTCGACTTGGGCTCGGCCGGCTTCTCCTCGATCGAGATCACATTGCCCTCTTCGTCAAACGAAGCCACGCCATAACGCTCTGGATCGTTCACATAATAACCAAAGACCATCGCCTTGCCCTCTTCCGTCTCCGCTACAGCCTTGTGCAACATCGCCGTGAAGCTTTGTCCATAAAAAATATTGTCGCCCAATGCCAAACAGACGGCATCATCGCCAATAAAATCAGCACCGATAATGAACGCCTGAGCCAAACCATCGGGCGACGGTTGCTCTGCATACGAAAAACGAACGCCATAATCCGAGCCATCGCCCAGCAATCGTTTGAAACCCGGCAAGTCTTGCGGGGTGGATATCACCAATATATCTTGTATGCCCGCCAACATCAGGACAGAGATGGGATAATACACCATTGGTTTGTCGTAAATCGGAAGCAACTGCTTCGATACTCCTTTCGTAATCGGATATAATCGTGTGCCTGATCCGCCGGCCAATATAATTCCTTTCATACCTTTTTTCCTTTCTTTTCATCCAACATCGCCTCACCCCTCCACGACACGGCTTTGGGTGAGCTTTGAATAAGGAGGAATGCTATGGGTCAACCATATATTACCTCCAATGACAGATCCCCGTCCAATCGTGATGCGACCCAACACCGACGTATTGGAATAGATGGTAACATCATCCTCAATGATCGGATGACGGGGCACATCCATCGGAAGGCCGTCCTCATCCAGCGTAAAACTTTTCGCACCAAGTGTAACACCCTGATACAAACGTACATGACTTCCAATAACAGCCGTCTGCCCTATCACGACACCCGTGCCATGGTCGATGGCAAAATACTCGCCAATCTCAGCCCCGGGGTGAATATCAATACCCGTTTTAGAGTGGGCCATCTCTGTTATCATGCGAGGCAAAACTGGTATTTCCAACTGATACAAGACATGCGCCACCCGTTGATAGAGCATTGTAAAGATCGCCGGATAGCAGAAAATCACCTCGCTGGCACTGGTTGCTGCCGGGTCGCCATCCAACATCGCCTTTACATCGGTCGACAAAAGGTGTTTGATATGCTGAATCTTGTCAATGAACGCGACCGTCAACTCCGATGCCCGCCCTCTATTGGACGAACAAATGTCATCTTTATTGTCAAACAACAAGCTATAATCAATCTGTTCGACCAGCAAATCATAGATTTCTTCCAGATAAACTCCTGTATAATAAGGCAAAGACTCTGCATTGATCACCTGTTCGTCGCCAAAAAAGCCGGGGAAAATAAGCGAGCGCAACGTATTCATCATCTGCTTCACCTTTTCAACAGAGGGAGACAAGTGCCGATGCATGGGAATATACTGAAATTGCTGAGCATCAACAACAGAAAGTATATCGACATTCTTTTGTATTTCTTTTAGAGCATCACTTCTATTCATTATATATTAATTGTCCCACGAAGGGTCATATTTAACAAATTTCTTCGAACCATTCGTCAATCCGATGTATATCGCGTTATCTGTTGCGAACATGAATACATTATTAAAGTCGCCCCCGGAAAGAACAGTGCCGAACGAAGTCAGCTGTTTGCTCCAACTATCCAAGGTTGGATCGAAAGTCCACATATTCAAATCCGTATCCAATACATACAATTTTCCATTGGATGCGACACCATTCACAATACCTTTGGCAGAAGTCGGGCAATTCGGCAACTCTTCCCATTCCGTCAATTTGTCCGACACCCACAACCGCTTACTGTAAGAGGCACCGGAAAGGCTATTGCCCGTCATACCAAAACCTGCATAAGCCTTGTTGTTTATCCAAACTGCTACTCCATTCAACTGTTTTTGTGGGAAAGTATAGGGCAAAACCGACCATGACTCCGTACTTCCTTCGAATTTAAAGATCTGCATATTCATTGTATCGGTCGACGAACCACCCCAATAATAGGCGCAATTGTCTAATGACAATCCCACTGCCCCATAGAGAGACGGTGTGTTGTCCGTCACATTCAATTTCGTCCATGTGTTGCGTTCCGCCGCATAGTAGTAGAATGATTTTGTCACTTCGTCAGCATTGTTGCGGCCGCCCAAACTCAAAATAGAGAAAGGATTCAGAGAAAAGAAGGCGGCACCCTTGACACTCTCTTTGGCACTTACCCTCGTCTGCCAAGTTTCTGTTCGCGTATCGAAAGAGACCAACTGCAAGGAACGTTGTCCACCCAAGTCTCCTCCCAAAATATAAGCCGAACTATTATGCATACAGAAAGAGGCTTCCGTTACACTCTCGCCGATGTAGTTGGCCAATGTTGTCACTACGTCAGGCGTCTTCACCGCCTTCACTTCTCCATACGATGTCGCTTTTGAATTCTTTGCATAAGCAACTATATAATAGGTGTTCCCGCCTTTCAAGCCGGAAATAGTCGCCGTCAAAAGAGAATCGCCTTGCGAATAGGTCGAGACAGACTGACTATTTTCCAAGGTTGGCCGATTGCTCGACGACCAGCAGAAACCGGCATCGGTGATATCTGTCTCACCTTTATCCAAAATAGCACCATTGACTTGTATCGATCCTTTGGAAATATGGGCGGTAGCGATCTCGGAAGTAATCACCGTCGGAGCTTGACTTCGAACCAATACACTAAGGGCACTGCTACCGTCTCCACTATAAACCGTTCCGTAAGAATTCACCACATAAGCACGAACGTAGTAAGGAGTCTGTTGTTTCAAGTTGTCAAGCACGCAATTCATGATAGAGTCATTCGTAATTTTGCAGGCTACTTTCACCGTAACAGTTGCGTCATCCTCCAACGAAGGAAGAGTCTGCGTAGAACTATAACAGAATCCACAATCCGTCACCTCGCCGTCGCCTAACGATTTCAATATAGCTCGCATCGTGACGGAGGTGTATGTTTTGGCGGTCAATGCAATAGACGAGAAAAGAGGCTTGCCGGAAGTGGTAGTAAACTCCCGAACAGAACCCTTCACCGTCCCGAACGAATTCGTCACGTAGGCCCATGAATAATATTTCGTTTCCGGTTTTAAACCTGTTACTGTCTGAGTAAAAGTAGAATCGTTCGCCAATGTTTCGATTACAATCTTACGCGGAGATGGATCTTTTTCGGAGACAGCCACATAAACGCCCATCTCTTGAATATCCCCCTCGCCACGATCTATAATTTTTCCGCCCAACAGCGCCGATGAAGCTTTCACTTGTTGTGATTCTAATGTTTGAATAACCCCCAAACCGGTCGTAGTCGTCACGCTCAGTTCTTCGCCATAACTAATACCTTTCTCGTTTTGGGCAAAGGGACGAATGTAATATACTTTATCGGGTTGCAAATTATTAGCCGTCGCTTTGTAGGCTCCCAACCCGCTTCCGCTAACTGCAATTTCATCTTTTTCTACTGCCGGAGAAGCTGAAAGTGCCCAACAAATGCCATAACGATCGACCGGAAGACCGTTGGCACTGGTTACTTCAGCTTGAATCGTTACGCTTGTCGCCGTCTTTATCAGTTTATAATCAGAAGATGTTCCCGTCAAAAGTTGGACAGTCGGCGGAGTGGCATTCTTGACATCCGTCGACAAATCAGGATCTTCCACACACCCCGGGAGATGAAGCACAAGTCCCATAATAAAAATCAGAGATATAATAGTATTCCTCATAAACTCTTTTCCTCCTCAATTAAAAGAACAAACCAACTCCGGCATTCAGGTCTATATACTTAAAATTAATAGTATTACAACCGGCACTCACATAGATTTTACCCATTTTTACCATAAAATCCAAATCTGCTGCAACGCCATTATACGAAGCATCCAAATGTTTGGCCCAACCGCTATTGACTTCCGAGGCAGTTGTCGGGTCCACCATACGATACTCGTAGAGCACACTCCGATCGCCATAGCCAAGTCCTATCGAAGTATAGAGCCAATTGGTACATTTCACCACCATACCACCGGTCAAAGCATAGCAATTTTTCTTTTTTTGATTGGTAAAATAATACGTTTCGCCGGCTGAAGCATCTACCAACTTCCCTCCATTCTGGTCACTGCACTCGGCCGTATAATTATCAAACGACATATTTGTTCGAAAACGGACATACCATCCTACCCGATTTCTGATTCCACCGAACGTCAATCCGTAAGGAGCTTCGATTGAATATTGATACCCGACAAAGAAATGCATCCGTTCTTTTTCTGATTCTTCGGCATCTATTGAACTACCATCCATCGTTTCTCCGATGATTCGACGCACTCTTTCCAACCGATCTGTCCAATAATTGGCCAATTCATCGCTGGCAGGAGTTCCAATTCCCTCTCTATAATAGAGAACCAACTGATGCATGGCCGTCGTATCCTGCTCCGTTCCGCGCACATTCAAGCAATTTAGGCATTTATTCATCAGACTACGCATAGAAGGGCGCATTCGTTCATTTTCCAACCATATTTTGGTCAGTTGACTTACACTATATGAATCGCAATAAGAGACTCCTTCCTCATACCAAATTTTTGCATCTTGATAATCTTGACGAGCCATAGCCTCATCTCCTTTGCGGTTATATTCGGGCTGTTGCTGCGCCATCAACTCGAATGAAACCAGCATACCCAATAAGCAGATCCAGATTATTCTCATATTCTATCAATAATAAGTGGCTCCTTGAGAAATCACTTTTCCGTCAGAACCATAAATATCAAACAAATTGTCTTCCCGTTCGAAAGCTCGACCATTCTCCGCTTTGCCCACACTCAAATACTTACAAGGAATAACTTCTTTTCCATTCGTATCAATGGCACCATAGCGATCATTGGATTTCTTCCGAACCACTTTATATGAACCAAACGACATCATTTCGATGTAGTTCGACTTACGATCTTGCGCTTGCTGATTGTCCATTTCCTGATCGCAAGCAATTTGCAAACGGACCACCTCTTCCGTCACTTTCAAACTCTTGGCTTTGGCCAAGTCTTTCAATGCTCCGGAATAGTTTTTTTGCTCCATTTTGTTTTTTGCAGCTGTCAAAGCACGCTGATAGTCTACATCCGTTTGTTCAGCCAACGCTCTTTCTTCCCTTTTTGTCTCCTCTTTTTTCTCAAGAGGAGCAGAAGCCACAGCAACTTGCTCTTTATCTTTCAACGCTGTTTTCACCTCGTTTTTTTCAGTTGCAGATTTATCCGGAGATTCTTTCTCTTTATTTTCCAGAGG
>CAVJQR010000066.1:0-7419 GCA_963651605.1 Agathobaculum sp. | reverse complement strand
TGTCCAACAGGTTTCGGTTCTTCTACCGGAATCTTATGCACTTCCCACTCATTGACATCGGCCGTTTGCGGAACTTGCGGATTCAATTGTTGACCAAGCTTTCTCCATCCGAACAAAGTACCCCCTGCAACAAACAGGAGTACTGCTACCACAATCAACATTTTCCGAGGCTTTTTTGATTCTTTTCCCTTTGGATCAGACGCAACTACCGAATCATCAACATCCGTTCCTGTTGGATTCAGCACCGTATCATCCTCTTGATCAGAAACAGAAGAGCCCAATAACAACGTGTCATCTTTCGATTGATTCAAGTGATGAGACTCATCCGATTCCCTACCTTCCTTCTTGAGATCGGTAGGAAAATTCAAGTCTGCCATCATTTCCGCAATACTCTGATAGCGGTCACTCGGAATGATCTCCATCGCTTTCAAGATCACTTTCTCCGTTTGAGGTGTGATAGATGGATTCAACTCTCGGGGATTCACCAATGGACGAGTCGCTCTCAAGATGGATTCCGTCGGAATCTTTCCCGTCAACAAGTTATACATTGTTGCCCCCAACGAATAAATATCAGGGCAGGGCGAGAAGGACAAAATCCCCTCATTATCATATTGTTCGACAGAAGCAAAGCCTTTCGAAAGAGTCAGCATCGTCGTACTCGTCTCTTGTTCGCCAACATCATACCGTTTGCTCACACCGAAATCGATCAAGCGTGCTTTTCCCTCTTTGTCTATTAAGATATTACTCGGCTTGATATCCAAATGTAAGATATTCTTTTGATGAACAAACGATAGAGCTTCACCGATCTGTTGAACATAATGAAGCACAATATCTTCAGAGAGCACCCCGGCTTGTGCCAATTTATCCTTGAGTGACAAACCGGAAATATACTCCATGGCTATATAAGCCGTATTGTTTTCTTCAAACACTTCGAGTACATTCACAATATAGGGGTGATGAACCTCCGAAAGGATTTTGGCTTCTTTTATCAGTTTTTCCTTGAACTTGTCAAACAGAAGTTTACCCGTATCCGAATGAACCTGCACCATCAACGACTGAGGATCTCGTCCGCAATAATCTTTGAAGAAATATTCTTTGATACAAACGGGCACTTCGGTACGCATAGCTCCCAAAGATCCTTTCACCTCGGTGAACCATACGCCCTTGTATGTTATACCAAATCCACCCTGACCTATAGCTTGTGTGAGTTTGTATTTTCCTTTTTGAAGCAAATATCCATTAGGCAAATTCATACAGCGTCAACTATTTCCCGTTTGTTTACTTTGCCAAAAATACGAATTTTAGACAAAAGAATAAAGAAAAGTCAGAAGATTTTTCGAAAAACTTGTTTCCTTTTGCGAAGATATTACCGGTATCAGATAGAAAGAAAAATTATCTCGGCTGTTTTGCATGCATTTCTCTACCAAAAGTTCTTTAACCTCCGGTAATGAGTGATGTTCAAATACTTCCTCCAACTCCTTGTCCGAGAAACTTTCCAGCACCCCATCAGAACAAAGCATAAAGCAATCATCATCTTCTATATCAGACAATTCTGTCACATCTACTTCTGCTGGATGTGTGGTACTTTGAATGGCACGCAGAATCACGTTTTTCCGTGGATGGTGTGCAGCTTCCTCGGCTGTTATCTTGCCCATCTTCACCCACGAATTGACCAATGAATGATCTTCCGTCCGGAAAATGATCTTTCCTTTTCGAAATTGATATATCCGACTGTCTCCTATATGGGCAGCCAACACGGAATCATTTGAAAAATAAAGCATAGTCATCGTTGTTGCCATGCCTGTTGCCTCGGGGTGAGATTTCACATAGTTATCAAAACAAGTTTCGGTATACTGTACAGATTTCTGAACAAAATCTTTATCCGGCCGCCCTTTCAAGAAAGTATCAAAGAAAGTATGCACCACATCGCAAGCCATATAACTGGCCACTTCGCCCCGATCCGACCCTCCAACGCCATCACATAGGAGAAAGAGCCGATCAGAAGCCGATGCTTCTTCGGACAAAGGATACAGATAATCTTCATTGTTTTTCCGCATTCCTTTATCACTGACTGCCAATGGTTTTCCTAATATTATTTGAATCATAGTCTGCTACATTTACAAATGGAAGCGAAGCACTGTATGACCAATAATAATCTCGTCGTTATCATTGAGCACAACAACCTCTCCGGCTTCGAGATAATTACTATTATATAACGTATGATTCTTGCTGTTATTATCTGAAAGGTAATGTTTGTAACCTCCGTGGACATCTTTTTTCACTTCTATTCGTATGTGCTCACGACTCATCGACCTATCGCCCGTTTCAATCATAAAAGTGGCATGGGATGCAGATGATTTACGTCCAATAATAGAGACTCCTTCTTGCAGAGAAAATGATTGTTCGGGGGTGTCGACTGAAGGAAGAACCGTCAACCTCCCTGTCCGCTCCTTCAATGGATGGACAAGGACGGTCTCGGATTCATCGGGTGCTGTTTTCTTTTCCAGCACCAACGACACAGGAATGGCTTGCCTACATTTGGGGCATTTGAAAGAAGTAATGCCGAGGGGAAGTTTCCCCTCGTCTACTTTCAATCCTACTTGACAATATGGACACTTAATCGATATCATATGATGAATGAAATATCAGCGCCATCAACGTCTATCGACAAATTGTCCATCATATCGTCATCCGACAACATGATTGAATCATCCGACAATGTAATGAAATCTGTACCATCGGCTTGTACATCGTCAAGTATCACTGCATCCAGGATGCCCTCGTCTCCTTCTACATCCACTACAACAGCATCAGCCAACAAGGGGGCCTCATCAGCACTGTCCAGCGTAACGAATGTATAATCATTCTCTTGCATAATACTATCCCTTCTTCATTTAGTTAATTATCTCTATACAAAAGTAAGAAATTCATTTGTAACAACCGCATTTTCTTTTTCCTTATAATCAAAGGGTTGGGGTTTATGTACGAAACCTATGCTTTTGTATTACAAGTCATCGTCTACCCACTTCGCCTGACAACTGGAAACGGGGCAATGTTTCTTGTTTTTCAATGACTCCCAAGGGATCTCTCCGAGGAAGGTTCCGCACTTCGGACAAACATAATCGATCTTGAATTGATTGCTCAAATCTTGCAACTGTTTGGGGATCTTCGCCGATTGGCGGGCTCCCATATAGATTCCCACCACAGGGGCCAAAACGGCCAACATCAAGCAAACCATCATCCATTGATGACCGCCCTGCCCTGCGTAGCCGATAATCATTCCGACAACACCCGGCAAAGCAAACGGAAGTGATTGAAACAGTCTTGTTTTAAACTGATTGGATGACTGAATCTTCACTTTTGCTTTTGTATAATCCTCATATACTTTTTTCAATGCCAAGAACTCGTTGCTATAGATGTTCTTGCTCTTTAATAATTCAGGAATCGTAACTTCTTGGGCATTTCCAAACTGAATTTTATCGGCCAATGTCACTCGTTTCTTGGCAATCTGCGCACCATTCACGAATGTTCCGTTCGACGAATCCAAATCTTCGAGCAACCAATACCCTTCTGCTTCACGCGTCAAGCGGGCATGATGCCTGCTGACATGAAGATCATCGATTACAAAATCGTTGTCGGGTGCTTTCCCCACGGTAATTACCATATCAACTATTCTCTCCTTCCTTATTTTCGTTCGAACCTTTCTCCGCTTCGTTTTCCAATACTTCCTTAAGCACTCGCAACGGTTCTTTCGAGATGCCCAGTTCGCGTGGCTTTCCGTCTTGCCCTACCAACAATAGTTTTTGTTTGGGAAGATTGATCTGAAGTATATGATTCTTATTGATGATATGACTTTTCCCTACACGAATCAGAATTTCACTACTTCCAATCACCTGCTTTTCAAGCAATTCTTCAATTTTCCCTATATTGATAGCAAAGGTAAATTGAATGCCATTCGACAAGGACAATTTCGTATAATTTCTATCTGCCTCGAAGTAGAGGATCTGACCTATCTTAATACGTAGAAGTTCATCTCGTGTCTTTATTATCAAATACCGATCCATTGGCTTCATTCATTTTTGAAATTATGTACAAATATATGGTTTTTATTTGGAATTCAGATAGATTCAAGTTAATTTCTCTCTCTTTCTTTCCAAAGAACTGCCTATTCTTCAACCGGTTTAGGTAAAAAATACGAGTATCAATGGGTAAAACGCTCATGTGTTTTCCTCAATCAATACTCGTATTTTTTCAAAAAAGCCATTATCCATGCATCACTAGCATTGGAGTATTGGTATGGAACAGCATTCTCCGAGCCAGACTCGAGTTGAAAAGGCGTGACAACAAACTACGTCTGTAATTGGTCAACGCAATCAGTTTTATCGATTTCTCCGACACGAATTTATCAATGGCCGACAACAAATCGCCATCGTCAAGCACTGAGAATGAAATAGTTGCCTCGGGATATTGTTTTTTGAAATAGCTCTGTATTCCCGTCAAGCGAATTTCATTCCATTCATTTCGGCTTGTCGATATGTTAAACAGATGTAGATTAACCGAATATCCTTTGATGATTTCCATAAATTGGCCACGTTCTCAATCTCTGCCAAAGATGTAAATGCCACCTCTTCGGGAATGGCAAAAACAGGGATCTTGCTCAAGTCGATCACTTCTCCCGTAACGCTCCCGATCAAATCAGCATCTTTCTTTGCCTTTCCCCGAGTACCCATAAAGATCAAATCGGCTTGCCACGATTTACTGAAAGAGACAATCTCCTCTTCCGGCAATCCTTCCCGTAACGTATAGCCGTATTTCACTTTCGGAAGCTTGCCTGCGCTCATCAACTGATCGATTTCACTACACAAGGCAAACATATCTTTCTGAATACGTTCCACCGTGACGCGCATCACCTCTTCGTTAGCCTGATAAGCCAAAGTATCGTTCAACGGAATGACCGGCGGCACATAAGGGGTATAGTATGAATGAAGTATTTTCACCATTGCCCCCACTTTAGCCGCATAGTTAATGGCCAACTTACATGCTTTAAGAGAATAATCCGAAAAATCGACAGGCACCAAGATCCGTTTGGTGACTCCATCGCAGCCGTTTTCTTTTTTCCGAACCTCCTCTTCCTTGCTCTCCAACCAGGTGTTTTCTTCAATGATACGCAAGGCATGCGGCAGATCACTCTCTTTGATGCGCACGCGTACCCCGGCCGATATGACCGGCTGGATCTGATTCACGTTATGAATGTAAACATCTATCCCCTCCGACTCTAAGATAAGCTTAAGCATCTGAGCTTTTTCGAAGGTGTGTATTGCCAAAGTTATTAATTTTTCTTCCATCACAGTTAATTTTTAGGTTATAAAACAATTGACCGCCCGATCATTTACTTTCGAGAAAGCAATTCACGTAAGGCATTGATATAAAGACAATAATCCCAAAGCAACGTTTACCTTGCGATACAATTGCTCTGGGATTAGGTTGATTGTAATAAAAAAATGTTGTTTTCTACGCTTGGGGTGCTTCAGCATCCTGAACTTCAGCCAAGATCTGCAAAGCACGTTCGAAAATTGTTGTATCATCCAATACGACCAATCCACCATCAGGACCCGGTTCAATATGAATACCGCAACTCTTTCCTTCTTGGAAATTCTGTCCACCAAAATAGTTCCGCACGGTCTCTACCGATACGCCTAATTCGTCTGCAATGCGATGAGTACTACCATCTGGCAGACTGTCCTTTATTCTACGAAGTTCGTTAAAAGTGATTGTCTTTGTCATGGCTTCTTTTTTTGGTTAATACTTGTGTTATTTTTTTGTACCGCTAACTTACAAAGTTTTGTTTGAATAAGCAAATTATTCATAGGATTTTTTGTCATAATTTTATATGTTGTACGACATAAAATTGCAACATGATTGATTTATAGCAGATTAGAAGCCAATTCCGACAATTCACTTCGCTCGCCCTTGATTAAATTGACATGGGCAAAGAGCTCCTGCCCCATCATCTTGTCCACCATATAAGCCAGTCCGTTGCTTTGGGCATCGAGATAAGGCGAGTCTATTTGCTGCACATCCCCCGTAAAAACCATCTTTGTTCCTTCGCCGGCACGGGTGATGATCGTCTTTACCTCGTGCGGTGTCAGATTTTGAGCCTCATCAATTATACAAAATGTCTCCGACAAACTTCTGCCACGAATGAACGCCAACGCTTCAATAACCAGCAAATTTTCCTTTTGCATCGTTTCCAGCCGACGTGCATCCGTACTGTTTACAGGGATACTGTGCTTGATAACATTCAGATTGTCAAACAGGGGTTGCATATAAGGTGCCACTTTCTGCTTCTCATCACCGGGCAAAAAACCTAAATCTTTATTGGCCAATGCCACAATCGGACGGGCCAGCAGTATTTGTTTGTAAAGTGACGACTGACGCAAAGCCGCCGCCAACGCCAACAAGGTCTTGCCGGTCCCCGCCTTACCCGTCAATGCCACAAGCTTGATATCGGGATCATTCAACACCTCAAAGGCAAAACTTTGCTCGGCATTACGAGGTAGAATGCCATAATTGACCGTTTTTTCAACCTTCTTGATGCGATGCGTAAACGGATTGAAGCGGGCCAACACAGAATTTCGTTCACTCTTCAACACAAAACAATCGTTGGGTTGCCACTTCGAACTCATCTCTATTTCTCCGGCATCTATTCCCGTGGCATGTGAATGGATTTCATCTATCAATTCAGCAGATATTCCCTCATAGGTATCTTGCCCCTTTTCAAACCAATCGATATCGACGATCTTGTCCGTGATATAATCCTCCACTCCAATGCCCAACGAGCGTGCTTTCATACGAAGATTAATGTCTTTGGTCACTAAGATTGTCGGTACCGCCGGATTCTTCTCGGCAATATGCAACGTACACGAGAGCATCACATGATCAGGTTTTCGCTCGGAGAAGGCTTGAGCCACCCGTTTGTGGTAGGTCGTATCAATAAACACCCGCAATACGCCCCGTCCGGGCCCCAACGAAGCTCCCTTCGTAAACAGTTCATCCGTCGTTATGGCATCCAGCAGGCGAACAAACTCGCGGGCATTGTAGTTGATCTGCTCATTTCCTTTCTTGAATTTGTCCAATTCCTCCAACACTACGATCGGAAGGTAGATGTCATTCTCTTCAAAATGTCTGATGCAATTGTAATCGTGCAACAAGACATTGGTGTCCAATACAAAGTTTTTCTTTCCCATGGCATTCATCGTTTAAGTTTAACATTACGACTGCACAAGCAATCTTTCATAGACGTTGTTTTGATTTTAGATGGGTTCTATAAATTAGCTTTGCCGGATTTTGAGACTATTTTCGAGTAGATATCGTCAGCGAGCAAGGGAGTAATGCGAGCATTACGACCGAGTCAGGTGG
>CAVJQR010000065.1:0-13071 GCA_963651605.1 Agathobaculum sp. | reverse complement strand
GTGATATATCCAATGATTTTTACCCCTTTCATTTCTGAAACTTTATCGTAATCGGCCAATGGGACAGTGAACAGAAGCTCATAATCTTCGCCTCCATTCAAGGCGGCAGTCACTAAATTCATATTAAACTGTTCCGCCATGACGGCTGTTTGGTAGTCAATTGGAATTTTATCCTCGAAAATACGACATCCAACGTTGCTCTCTTTTGCAATATGCAACAATTCGGATGACAATCCGTCGGACACGTCCATCATTGAAGTTGGTTGAATGCCCGCTTCTCTCAAATCTTTGATGATATCCTTTCTCGCTTCCGGCTTCAGCTGGCGCTCCAACAAATACTCTTTTCCTGCAAAATCGGGTGCGAAATCTTTCTCGCCTTTAAAAACACTCTTTTCCCGTTCGAGGAGTTGCAACCCCATATAAGCAGCGCCCAAATCACCCGAAACGCAGACCAAGTCAGTCTCCTTCGCACCACTTCTATAGACAACTTTTCCTTTTTCGCCCGCTCCCATGCACGTTATGCTAATAGTCAGACCTGTCATTGAAGCCGAAGTATCACCGCCGACCAAATCGACACCGTACACTTCGCAAGCAAGACGAATACCGCTATACAATTCTTCCATATCTTCCACACAGAATCGCTTGGAGAGGCCAATGGAAACAGTTATTTGCTTCGGCGTCCCATTCATCGCATAAATATCCGAAAAGTTAACGACTGCCGATTTGTATCCTAAATGTTTCAGTGGTACATACGTCAGATCAAAATGTACACCCTCCAACAACAAATCCGTTGTCACCAACACCAATTTGTCTTTATAATCCAGCACTGCGGCATCATCTCCAACCCCTTTCAGCGTTTCGGGGTTACGAAGTGGCATGTTTTTTGTCAGGTATTCGATCAATCCAAACTCACCTAACTTTGCTATTTCAGTTCTCGTTGCCATATTTATTTATTATTCTGATAGAATAAATCTATATGATTTAGTATTTTATTATCAAATTGTTTGTCCTGTTCTTGTTGGAAACCAATTTGGATAGGCAGATAATAAATATATGGTTTCAGTGCCTCATCCAAATTGGGATTATTGATCAAGCGTACAGCATCCTTTTCTGTCACGACCAACAATTTGTCCTTTTCTTGCAAAGATACAAAAGCCGTAGCAACTTCCAAAAGGTCCTGCTTGTTAAAGTCGTGATGATCGGCAAAAGGATAAGAGATGACTTGCTTGGCCCGTTTCTTTAATTCATCCAAAAAAAGAGCCGGTGATGCTATTCCTGAAACGGCCATAATCACAGAATCTTTCAACAACGGGAGCTGTTTACTTAACTTTGGAAAAAGAGGTTGCAATTCTCCATAGACTATTTTTGTAAAAAAAAGCGATTGATTCGCCTGCAACCGAAGGTCACTTTCGACAATCCGATAGCCGATCGGCATCACTACTTCCGGCGTTTTTGTAACAATTACGGCATCAGCTCGCTCCGCTCCATGCTTTGATTCACGCAAGCGTCCGGTCGGCAATAAGCGATCTTTGCAATACAACCGATGGTAATCTGTCAATAAAATAGAATAGGAAGGTTTGACATGACGATGTTGGAACGCATCGTCCAACAATATAACCTGCGGACGTGTCTCCGAAGGCAATTGAAGTAAATTCCGAATAGCTTCGCAGCGACTGGCGTCCACTGCGACCAATACTTGTGGAAATTTTCGTTTGATTTGGAAAGGTTCATCTCCTATATCCTCATAGGTATGATTCTCTGTCGCCAACACAAATCCTTTCGACTTCCGTTTATACCCACGACTGACGACAGCCACCTTATATTTATCTTTCAACAATCGGATCAAATATTCCACATGTGGAGTCTTTCCTGTACCTCCAACGGTCAAATTACCCACACAAATGACGGGAATATCGAACGATTCTTCTTTCCAGATTCCCCAATCAAACAATTTGTTTCTACACCCTACCCCTATTCCATATAGAATAGAGATCGGGTATAGAAGCAAATTGAATTTGGACATCAAATCTGCTGCAATCTTCATCAATTGTCGATTTTGGTTATTGATATAAACCTTTTTTCTGTTGGTCTTATCAAAGCAACAAACCAGCGGCCACTTCGTCGGCGATAGCTTTGCTCTTGATGGCTGTTACCAATGCCAATGCAAACTGATATACGAGACCTGGGCCTTTGCCGGTGATGACATTTCCATCCACTACTGCCGGTTCGCCCGTTGCTGTGGCCCCCGTCAAGTACGACTCAAAGCCAGGGTAGCAAGTAGCACGACGGCCATTCAACAAGCCCAATCCGCCCAATACCAAAGGAGCAGCACAAATGGCAGCTACGATACCTCCTTTTTCATTTTGCTTCAATAAAGCCTCTTTCAAAGGAGAAGAAGCATTCAAGTTCGTAGCACCCGGCATACCGCCCGGCAAAACCAATGCAACAGCATCGCCCAAAGACGTATCAGTCAAGAGGGCATCCGCAGTAACAGGAATGCCATGTGCTCCGACAACTGTTTTTTCATTAGAGACAGACACTGTAATTGCTTGAATACCTGCACGGCGCAACACGTCAACCGTACCCAAAGCTTCCATCTCTTCAAACCCTGTAGCTAAGAAAACAAATGCCTTTTCCATGATTCATTATTTAAGTTTATAAACATATGTAATCGTTCCGCTTTGATTATTCGTCCCCGAAATACTATTGAACGTAGCTCTTTTTGCTGCCGCCAATGCACTCTGACGCATTGAGGCATTGTCGATATTCGTTCCACGACCAATCTCGGCAGAAATGACTTGTCCTTTAGGATTCACGGTAATAGCGATTACTATTTTCCCCTCTTCCTGGATTGTATAAGCAGGGCGCGGCAATCCGCCGGCACCAATTGAGCGACCATTCAAGTTAAACGAGCCAAAACCTCCGACACCCTCATTGGCTCCATGATCAGAGTTACCAAAAGGACTCCCTTGATTTCCGGTGCCGGAAGCAGCATCTCCCTGGCTGTTACCGTCGGCACTGCCAATACCAAAAGCACCGGCCACCTTATTGCTGATGTCTTCTGCTTTTTTGCGTCGTTCTTCAGCGATTCGTTTAGCTTCAGCCTCTTTTTGTTTCTGCAGACGCTCTTTTTCCTCGGCCTCTTTCCGTTTCTTTTCTTCTTGCTCTCGCTTCTTTTTCTCCTCTTTTTTCTTTTTTTCTTCATTGATAGAAACGCTTTCCTCAATATCTTGCGTCAGCAAGTCCTCTTTCGGAGCTTCCACCTTCGGAGTCGGAGCAGGAGGCGGCGGAGTGGTCGTCTCTTGCGGCAGTTCTTGCCCCGTATAGCGAGGTTCGAACAACCCGGCAGCAGCATCTACATTTCCAAAATTGACCAGCACACCTCCATCCTCGTCCGGAATCTTCGTTTTCAATACTGAAAACCAAAGAATCAGAAAGAGGACAATATGGAAAAGAATGGAGCCAATCAATCCGAATATGTCATCCTTATTTATTCTCATAATGTTCTTTCAGCTTGTATATCCATTACTTCTGTGGTCTTGTTGCCAACACCATCTTGAATTTATTTTCATTCGCAATGTTCAATATCTTGACGATTTCCTTATAAGGAACTGTTTCGTCAGCATACAAAGCTACATACATTTCCGGTTCTTTTGCATAACAATCCTGCAAGAACGGCGTAATTTCATCATAGGAAACCCGGACCTCCTTCTGTTTTCCGAAGGCAACATAATAGTTCAACCCGGCATCAATCGTAACGCGAGTAAGCGGCTTTGCAGCAGTTTGTTTCTGTGCTTGCGGCAGAGTTACTTTGATGGCATTGGGAATGACCACGGTCGAGGTAACCATAAAGAAAATCAACAGCAGGAATATGACATCTGTCATAGAGGCCATGCTGAAGTTTTCTGACACTTTGGTTCTTCTTTTTAATGCCATGATACCTATTAATTAGCAGGTTCATTCAATAAGTCCATAAACTCCATCGTGCGAGCTTCCATTTTGTTAACGACATTGTCTACTTGCGATACAAGATAATTGTAGGCAAACAGGGCAATGATACCTACGACCAATCCGCCGACTGTCGTAACCAATGCCTCATAAATACCGCTTGATAAGAGGGATACGTCTACATTTGTTCCGGCATTGGCCATATCGAAGAAGGCACGGACCATACCCGTTACCGTTCCCAAGAAACCCAACATCGGAGCGCCTGCTGCAGTTGTTGCAATCACAGGGAAGCCTTTTTCCAATTTGGCCACTTCCAAATTGCCGACGTTCTCGATAGCCACCAAAACATCGTTCATAGGACGCCCGAGGCGAGAAATACCCTTTTCAATCATGCGTGAAGAAGGAGTGTTGGTTGCTCGGCACAAATTAAGGGCCGAATCCACTTTTCCTTCATGTATATAATCTTTAATCCTGTTCATAAAGGTTTGATCCTCCTTGGCTGCACGCTTAATAACGAACAGACGTTGGATAAAAATATAAATTGCGATCAGGGAAAGTATCAATAATACCACCATGATCCATCCGCCTTTACAAGCCAAATCAATCACATTGATTTCTGCTTCTGCCGGAACGGTTGTTGCTGCTACCTGTGTCAAGTCAGGCATTTGTTCGGAAGCCTGAGCTGCAACCGACTGTAATAAAAGTAAAAGACTCATAGCCATCACAAATTTATAAATTATACGTATTATTTCCAACTATTATTTTTCAGTTAAACAAGCCAAATAGCGACGAATTGTCTCTTTCAATCCCAAATACAAGGCATCGCAAATCAAGGCATGGCCAATTGAGACCTCTTCCAAGAAAGGAATTCGCTCATGGAAGTAAGCCAAATTGTCCAAGTTCAAATCATGGCCGGCATTGATGCCCAAACCTAAACTCTTTGCCCGTTGGGCAGCTTCAACAAATGGGGCAATCGCCTGTTCTCTGTTCGTTGCATAATTCGAAGCATAAGGTTCAGTATAAAGTTCCACCCGATCCGTTCCTGTCTTGGCCGCCCATTCGAGATTGTCCAAATCTGTTCCGACAAAAATGGAAGTACGAATACCATGGCTTGTGAACTGCTCAACCAATTCTGTCAGGAAAGCATAATTGCTTTTCACTTCCCACCCGGCACTGGATGTAATGGCATCAGGAGCGTCAGGTACCAGCGTCACTTGCGTCGGTTTTATCTTGGAAACCAAATCTATAAACTTATCGCAAGGATAGCCCTCTATATTAAATTCCGTTGTTATCAAAGGTTTCAAACCATACACATCACTGTAGCGGATATGACGTTCATCGGGTCGTGGATGAACAGTAATTCCTTGTGCACCAAAAGATTCTGCATCTTGGGCAAATTTCAACACATCCGGCATATTGCCCCCGCGGGCGTTCCGAATGGTAGCTACTTTGTTAATGTTTACACTTAAATTTGTCATTGTATATCGTTAAATCGTTTTTCTTTGATTAAATTTGCACCAAAGTAAAATGCAAAAATAGCAGATTTCAAGTAATTAATAGACAAATGTTGGTAAAAGATTTCATAACAAAGGAAATCCCGGTGTTAAAATGTTCTGATACCGGGAAATATGCCTTGGCTTTGATGGATGATTACAAAATACGGCACTTGCCCTTGATAAATGAGGGATTAGGCACCTATCGCGCAATCGTATCCGAAAAAGAGCTACTGACTGCATCCGACTTGTCCTGTAAACTTGACGATATTCTCTATTTGCAGACAGAAACATGGTCTATACACGAAGATGCTCTTTTCATGGATGCCATTGCCTTGATGGCGCGCCACGAACTAAGCCTATTACCGGTCGTTGCCAACAATGACGAATATGTCGGGGCTATTACAGAAGATGACGCATTCCATGCCTTGGCCGACTATGCGCAAGCCGAAACTTCAGGCAGTGTCATTCTGCTTAAAGTGCAACCTGTTGATTACTCTATGAGTGACATTGCCCGTATTGTCGAGTCCAACCATGCACAAGTGCTCAGTTTGTTGACAACACCTGTCGATGAAAAGGGAGACCTGAAAGTAATGTTGAAAATAAATATGGAAGACGCTTCTGCCGTCATCCGCAGTTTCGAACGGTTCAACTATCTGGTTACCGGATACTCAAGCAAAAACGGTGTTATTGATGAGACCTTCCAGCAACGGATCAATGAATTTATACATTATATCAATATATGAAAATCGGACTATTTGGAAGCAAGCACCAATCTGAGAAGCAAAGCGTAATCCGCCGTGTCTTCACCCGTCTGCATGAACTGTCGTTTGAAATATATGTGGAGCCGGGCTTTGCCGCTTTCTTAAAAACCGCATTTGATTTCGAGCCTCAAGTCGCAGGACTCATCAACAATAGAGAAGCAGACCTCGACCTCGTGATCAGTATGGGAGGAGATGGTACATTTCTTCGTACAGCTGCCTGGGTCAGCCGACAAAATATTCCAATCGTAGGCATTAATACCGGCCGGTTAGGCTTCTTGGCCGATGTCGGAAATGAAGATATAGAAGATACTTTAGAAGAGTTGGCCGATCAAAAATTTCGAATAGAGGAGCGCACACTGTTAAAATTGGAGACGGAAGAGAATCCCTATCACCAATACAATTACGCATTGAACGAGATTGCCATATTGAAGCGTGATACCTCATCAATGATCACCATCCACACCGCTTTAAACAACGAATTTTTAACCGCCTACCAAGCCGATGGTCTGATCATTGCGACTCCGACCGGATCGACGGCCTACTCGATGAGTGTGAACGGTCCTATCATTTTTCCTCAAGACAATAGCTTGGTGTTAAGTCCGGTTGCCCCACACTCGCTGAATGTTCGTCCGTTAGTTATCCCTGACGATTTCGTTATCAATTTGGAAGTAGAAAGTCGAAACCGCACCTTCTTGATATCCTTGGATGGCCGTTCAGAAATATTCCCGGCCGGAACTGTTCTAAGAATCAGCAAAGCCGATTTCACGACAAAAGTCATCAAACGGTACAACCATACATTCTATGAGACGTTGCGTCAAAAACTGATGTGGGGGGCAGATGTCCGCATAAAAAAATAAATTTCACTCTTTTCTCGAACACCTCCCAAAAAGCTCCCGAAGATTCAAAAAAAAGGTCCCGATGTTTTACAAAAAAGCTCCCGAACATTTTTGAAAATGCTCGGGAGCTTTTTTATGGATGATCCTACCCTGATTTTGGATTGAACCGAAGTTCGATCCAATGGGTCAAGAAAGGATTATTTCAAATAGTCTGCCAATGATTCCGGAAGATAGAAAGTATTGTTTTTGTCGACATAGACAATGACAGAATTCAAGACAATATCCTCGTCAGCCTTCTTGCCGGCTTTTACAGTGTTGGTGTATCCGGTGATCGTCAGTTTCTTCTTTTTATTTTTCTTGTTGGTAACAACCAATGTCGGACTCTTCTCTCCTTCTTTGGCCGGTACAATTTCGCAGTTATAATCTGCGAAAACATCAGTGTGACGAGCGAAGTATTTATTGCTCATGTCGCTCAAGAATGTCGGTCCGAAACCATACAAACTACACATGTAATGGTTCAGTTCGATGTTTGTCAACATACCCATCGGGCGAGTTCCTGCCGGATGGTAGCTGGCCAAGAAGGTTTCTTCTCCCGTATGACCGTTGGTTGTGAAGCCTATGCAAGTATGGTTCGTAATGATTTGACTCATCAAACCTGTCAACGAACTGCTATACAAAGAAGCTTTGCTCTTTTCATGGCGCTCAGCTTCTGGCACCGGGCTGTTTTTATAATCCTTGCAATTGTTCAATGCTTCCATCTCTTCATTGCTCAGTTCGAAACCCGCCTTTTCACGGAAGAGAGCCTGTACTTCAGAGTTGGGGATACTGTTCACTTTCTTTGCAAAGCCGTCTGCCGTCATCTGATAGCGAGACAACTGTTTGAACAATTGATCTTTTGTCAATTTATCGTATCCGTGGCAAGACAAACGACCTATACTGATACCGCTATTACCATGGTCGCTTGTTACGATGATGGTTGTCTCACCGTTCTTCTTGGCAAACTCCAAAGCGGCACCCACTGCACGGTCGAAAGCCAAGTAGTCGCTTGTCATAGCTACCGGGTCATTGGCATGAGCTGCCCAATCCACTTTACTGCCTTCCACCATCAAGAAGAAACCATTCTCGTTCTTCGACAATTTATCAATAGCCGTACGTGTCATTTCCTCGATAGAAGGTTCCTTGTTCGGGTCACGGTCCATGTCGTAAGACATGTCACGTTCAGCATAAAGTGCCCACATCTTGTTGTTTTTGTCGGCACGCATACCTTGCATGTCGTTCTTGTAGACGCTATAACCATTGTCTTTCAAATATTTTTCCATGTCGGCATCCAAGATAGAAGCGCCACCACCGATGACTACATCCAGATTATTATGAACCATCTGCGGAGCAATCCATTCATATTTGCCACGGTTGTAGCTATGAGCCGAGCAGTCTGCCGGAGTTGCGTGAGGGAATTCACAAGTAAAGACCAAACCTGCGGCTGCACCTTTGAATATCTTTGCTGCTTCGAGCACCGTCATCGTCGGCTGATAAGCGCGGGTCGAATCTACCGGATAGATATCGTCCTTACCGCAAGCATACGGATAAGTTGAAACAAAGCCCGTGATGGATGGTTGGCCCGACATGAAACAAGAGGTGGTCGGTGCAGAGTCACCGATCGGAGCATTGGACGAGTGCGTACGAACCGTACCACAAATATAGGGGTCAATAAACAAATTCGGTTTATCAGGATTGTTATACCATTGCAACCAACGGGCGGTTGAGATGGTTGCCAACGATGTTCCGTCAGTAATGAACAGAATCACGTTCTTAGTCTGCTTAACATTTTGCACATCTGCTGCATTTGCTGTTGGAATCAGCAAAGCAAGTAGCATCAAAAAGGATAAAATTCTTTTCATGTAATTATTAGTTTTATAGTTCCTACATTGTTAAATCATAAATTTCTTCCGGGAAGCTAGTCAACTTCTCTACCCCATCGGCCGTAACCAAGTAGGTGTTTTCGATACCTACGGCCCCAATCTCCGGAAGTACGAACTTCGGTTCGAGAGCAAAGATCATGTTCTCTTCCAATTGTTCTTTCGAGCGAGGTGTCAATACCGGCAGCTCATTGATTTGCAAACCAACGCCATGACCGATGAATTTAGCCTGTTGCTTCGTACCCATAAAGTTAGACTGCAGTCCTGCTTCCTCCACCATTCGCATGGCTTCATTATAAAGATCGGCACAAGGAGTACCCGGCCGTGCTGTTTTCATGACCATCTCATGGATGCGAATTGACAGTTCATGCGCTTGATATGCCTCATCCGTCAACTTACCAACGGAGAAGACACGGGTCATATCCGTCATGTAAGGAGTATAGTTGCCGGCCATATCAACCATTATTGCCATACCATCTTTCAGCAGCGTTCCATTAGCTCCCAAGGGAAGCGAAGCACTTTGTCCGGCTCCCCCCAAGGCAAAGTCGAAAGGAGAAGGAGTCTCGGCATTCTCGCCGGTCAAGATACTCCCCATATAGATATCCATGTTGGATCCAAATGCACGGAACAATCCCAACGAACCATGCAAACGCATCCGACGTTCGATCTCAATCTGAAAATCGACATCCGTCATGCCGGGTTGATAACATTGGGGAATCTCACTATAAACCGCTTCATGGCAACGGGCACAGAAGCGAGTTTGTTCGATTTCCCACGGAGTTTTCACCCGGCGGATCGTACGCAATAGAGTCGTTGCATTGGCTGTTTCCGCAGGTTGAAAGATCTTCTGCAAACGAGTATAGTCAGAATACGTCAGCTCATCGGCCTCCAACAACAGTTTTTTCGGCATGGGGATGTTATGTTGTGTAAAGATTTCCGCCATCTGTTCCGGCTTACGGATATAGAACAAATGCTCTTCCGACAAGCCGTTCGGACGCTTTACGAAAAACCATGGTTCACCTTCCGCTCCTAAATAAAAATAACCATTGTACATGTTGCCCGTTGTATAATAGAGATTGACCCCATCTGCCAACAGACATCCGTCTGCACCACATTGGTGCATTGCCTCTTGAATCCGCTTCCATTTGGATCGGAAGTCGGGCAATAACTTCTCAGCAATCATATCCGTTTTTATATTTTTATTTCAAAACATTCATTTCTTGGCCTTGCGAAGGGATAATTTTTCCAAAAGATAGACCAACAAAAAGCCGACAATCATCAGGACTACCGCTTCGACCACGTGAGCATTCGGCAATGTATTCGTTTCCATTTCGCCGACACTCTCCTTCCAAGGCCAGACCTTGTTGAGTGACCCCAACATAAAACCCGCCAACACCGCGATGGTTACATCATGAAAATGTTTCAAAGCATAAGAAAGAACGCGCGAAAATGAAGTGATACCTATCGCCGCGCCACAGGCAAACACGCCCAAAATCAGCAGAGATTCTCGGTTTAGTGTCTTCACGGCTTCCATGATGTAAAAATATTTTCCTAAAAGCACCAAGATAAAACTACCTGAAATACCAGGAAGAATCATGGCACAAATAGCAATCACTCCACAAAAGAAGATGAACAGCAGATGGTTGGGTGTCTCGGCCGGGGTGGCAACTGTCACATAGTAAGCAATCACTCCGCCAACAAGGAATCCGACGATCGTCTTCCAATTCCATTGGGCAATGTCTTTCGCGACAAACCATGTCGAAGCCAACACCAATCCAAAGAAGAAAGACCAAACCAACACGGGTTGGTGAACCAACAAATAGGTGATGACGCGCGCCAGCGAAAGGATACTAAAGCCGATTCCCACAATCAATGAAAGCAAAAAGTTTCCATTGATAGCTTGCCAGAAGGACTTCAGTTTCCCGGTCAACAAGAGTTTTAAACTATGGCCGTTAATGCTTTTGATGGAATCCAGCAATTCTTCGTAGATTCCTACGATGAAAGCGATCGTGCCACCTGATACCCCAGGTACAACATCGGCGGCTCCCATACCAATCCCCTTCAACGAGATGAAGGCATAATCTTTCCACGTTCTGTTCGTCTGCATTCTTTAATAATATATAAAGCTCGTCAAGCTCAAAACGGAGGGTCTCGAGCTTGACAAAAATGAGTTTTATTTATTCTTTATCTTATTCCAAGCATCCTTCAACGATACCGTCCGGTTGAAGATCAGATGTTCGGCTTTGCTGTCGGGGTCCATCGTAAAGTAACCGATACGTTGGAACTGGAAATAGGTCAACGGCTTCTGTTCTGCCAAATATTGTTCCACATAACAGTTGGTCTTGACCGACAACGAGTCAGGATTGATCATCTCTTTCATCGCTTCCAATGCCGTCTTTCCCTCACTTTGCAGCTTAGCCAATTCATCGCGTGGGTTCTCTACTTGCCACAAACGGTCGTAGAGACGGACCTCAGCTTGCAAAGCGTGCGCACAGCTAACCCAGTGTAAGGTACCTTTCACTTTGCGGTTACTTTCAGGCATGCCGCTCTTCGTGTTCGGATCGTATTCGCAATAGACTTCGACCACCCGGCCGTTTTCATCTTTCTTGCAACCTGTACATTTAACTATATAGGCATTCTTCAAACGGACTTCCTGACCCGGCGTCATACGGAAGAACTTCTTCGGAGCATCCTCCATGAAATCTTCGCGCTCCATCCAAAGCTCTCGGTCGAAAGCAATCTGATGTGTGTCGCTTTCAGGATCCTCCGGGTTGTTGATAGCATCCATCATTTCAACTTGTCCCTCCGGATAGTTGGTGATGATCAGCTTCACCGGGTCGAGTACTGCCGATACACGAATGGCCCTTGCGTTCAAGTCTTCACGGACAGCACTCTCCAACAATGAGAATTCATTCAAGGCATCGTATGTCGTATAGCCGATCTTGTCAACGAATTTACGGATAGACTCCGGCGAATAGCCTCGACGACGGAAGCCGCACAAGGTCGGCATTCGGGGATCATCCCAACCATTTACCAAGCCTTCTTTGACCAAGATCAGCAAGTTGCGCTTACTCATCAACGTATAGTTCAGGTTCAATTTGTTGAACTCCGTCTGACGTGGGCGGTTATCATCCAAATCTTTGCCTTCTTTGATCCAGTCGACAAACAGATCGTAGAGCGGGCGGTGAGGGACAAACTCCAACGTACAAAGCGAATGTGTCACTCCTTCCAAATAGTCGCTCTGACCATGGGCGAAATCGTACATCGGATAGACTTTCCACTTCGAGCCCGTACGGTGGTGCGGTGTCTTCAAAATACGATAAATGATCGGATCGCGGAAGTGCATGTTGCTGTTGGCCATGTCGATTTTGGCGCGCAATGTCATGCTTCCTTCCTCAAATTCGCCCGCATTCATGCGTTGGAACAGGTCGAGACTCTCCTCGATGGGGCGGTTACGGTAAGGACTTTCCACACCCGGCTGGGTCGGTGTTCCTTTCTGCTGTGCAATCAGTTCTGCACTTTGCTCGTCGACATAGGCCTTGCCCTCTTTGATCAATCGGATGGCAAAATCATACAATTGCTGAAAATAGTCGGATGCATAATAGACATTGTCCCAATGGAAGCCCAACCATTTGATGTCTTCTTCGATGGCTTCCACATATTCCATATCCTCCTTGACGGGATTTGTATCGTCAAACCGAAGATTGCAAACGCCATGATGCTTCTCGGCAATTCCAAAATCCAAACAGATTGCCTTGGCATGGCCAATGTGCAGATAGCCATTGGGCTCGGGCGGGAAACGAGTTTGTACACGACCTCCGTTCTTGCCCTCAGCCAGATCTTTCTCAACGGCTGCTTCAATGAAATTCAAGCTCTTCTTGTTTTCAGCTTCGTTAGTATTGATTTCGCTCATAATGTTCTAAATTTCTTAACATGGACAAAGGTAATCATTTTAAACGGATAACAAGTGTTTTGGATGTTAATTTCTCGTTTCAATCCGTTCATCGGAGGGGTCAAAAACGAATGTGTAGAGCATCTAAAAAAAAGCTCCCGTATTTTTTGGAAAAAGCTCCCGTGTTTTTTCAGAAAAGCTCCCGTGTTTTTTCAGAAAAGC
>CAVJQR010000064.1:0-13183 GCA_963651605.1 Agathobaculum sp. | reverse complement strand
GTATAAGCGGGTTGTCTGAAAACAGAGTGGGGGTTATCCTCCGCAGGCTGCTTTGATGACAACGATTTGATCATTTTCTGAAAGGGTTTTGCCCGGCCATTCCGCACGGGGCACCATACGGTTGTTGAGGGCCACGGCCACGCCTTTTTCCGGCAGTGCCATCGTTTTGGCCAGCTGTTGCAACGACGAGCCTTGCTCGATCTGCATCTCTTTGTTGTTTACTTTGATGTTCATTTCGGTTTTCATTTAACGGTTCATGCCGAATGAAGCACAAAGGAGGGCGGTTGTTCGGGTGGGGAAACGGATCCGGATGCCACGCATCCGGCAACAATCCCTACGGCAGCATTAACTGCATCAGGTCCGAGGGTATAATCTCAGCTTTCTCATCGCGGAAAGCACCCCTTTGTCTCATTCCAACGCAAAGGAATGAAAAAATATCCGGAAAAGCAAATTTTATTTTCTCTTCTTGTTGTCGTTTTGTTTTTTTATACTACCTTTGATGATGTTATTAATAAATAATGGAGTATGGATTTAATCTTCCGGATAGGGGCCATGGCCGTTTTGTGAGAAATCGCAAGTCCTTCCGGAGATTGGTTAGGGGCTTCCCGGGACAGTATGCGTATTGTCCCGGGATTTGTCCCTTTGTTCGTTTTAGGAGGATGGCCCCTCGATTCTTCTCTTTTTTCAGCCATTCCTTTTGTTTTTGCCGAAAATCAACTACCTTTGAAGAAGAATAAAAGATAGGAACGGGTATGAATTTCTTAAACAAACTGGAGCTCAAGTATACATTCAACGAAAAGTCGAACTACATCGATGCGGTCATCCGCAACAGGTGTGAGAAAGAAGTGCTGAACATGATCCGTGCTGTGGCCGATCTGCTGGACGTCCGGCTGATGATCTATAGCGAACCGGCCGACATGCCCGGCGGCTTTCGCGAGGTGTGGTCGGTAGCCGGCGAGGATGCACGCTGCATCTCGGTGGTGATCAACATGGTGATGCAGATCATGAAGCGCCCGACGCTCTCGGTCGGCGGGCAAAATGTGACAGAGCGTTCGGAGACGGACGAGCTGGAGATGCAGCGCGAGCTAGCCAAGTTCCGCCGCGACCTGAAGCTCAAAGCGCACGGCGTCCCGCCAAGGCTGGTAACGTTGCTGAGCGGTTCGCCCCGTTTCAGCAAGTTCAAGTCCAACTTCTTCGAGAATGTGAAGGGCTGTCTGAAAGTGAGCAAGGTGTCGGTGCGCGAACTGAACGAGAACAACCGCAGCCGGTCGGGCATGCTCGAGATCAAGCGCGACCAGTTCGACTACTATATCCTCCGCTCGGACGAGCTGCCGACGGTGAAAGACCAGCATGCGAAGATCGAGATCATCTCGCCCGTTCTGACCGATGCCCGCTACCGCTGGAAAGGAATCTACAACAAGGGCGGCATCATGATCGATTTCTATATGCAGGACGAGGAGTTCAAGAAGCAGATGATCGACGACAAGATCGCCTTCTCGTCGGGCATGTGTATCGAGTGCGTGCTCGAGATCTCGCGCAAACTCTCGGAGATGGGTGAGGTGGTCAACGTCGGCTATGCCGTGAAAACGGTCGTGAAGACCACGCTCGACAAGATGGAGATCATCACCCCGCAGGGAAAACGCTACCTCCGCAAGCAGCAGGCCGAGCGTGAACAGCTGACGTTGGACCTCTTTCAATAACGGCAAGACCCCAAGCCTCTACCATTATCCTATAAAGGAAACGCCCTATAGCTGAGGGGCAAGTGAAAAAAAGCTCGGGAGCTTTTCAAAAAAACATCGGCACCAAACTCCGGTTTGTTCGGCATGAAACCGGAGTTTGGTGCCGAACAAATTTTCAGACACTCTTCGCCTTTACGTATCCTATTGCTTGGTGATGGTCGCTTTGCGCGTGTTCACGCTGAAGGTACCGAACGATGTCTCCACCTTGTAGACGCCATTCTTGGCCGAGACGAGCTTGGCGGTCATCCCCAAGAAGGAGAAGCTGCCGTCGTCGTTCTTATCGATCGTACAATGGCCCAGCGGAGTGTTCACCACAATATGGCTTTTGGTTGTCTCCACCACGCCATAGGTGGTACCCGTCGGTGCCTCTTTCATGCTCTGTGTCGCCTCCTTGGCGATGCTGTTTACCCGATCGTTGTTTGTTGTTGCGAAACTCGCTGTGCCGGTTGCTGCAACCATCATCAGCGCAATCATTAATTTCTTCATCATTTTATTCTGTTTTTTAAAGTTATGTCTTATTGACGATGTAAAAGTAAGATGCTTTTCCCTGTACGAAAAATGTTTCAAGGCGCATTGTATAAGATGTAGGGGTTGATGTATAAGATGTAGGCAAAGAGAGCATTGAACAGCAATTCGCGGTTGACCCTGCCGGATGGCTTTTGAAAAGTGCCCCTGTTTTCCGCCCTTAGGGAGGGGCTTATAGCCGGCCGTCGCCCCTTATTTTGCGAGGTTCAGCCGCAACTGTTCGACCGCCGTACCGTTCTCTAACTTTATCAGATCCACATATTCGCCAATGCCTTTCACGTGGCCCCGTTGGGAAAATTGCCACAGATGATGCCGGGCGCGGAGTAGGGGGCGCCGCCGATAGTTGGCGATGAAGAGAAGATGCTTGTCGAAACGGGGCGAGAGGTGCCGGTTGTAGAAATGCTCGCCCGAATAGATGATGGGCGGTTGGCCGTAGTGCTGCTCCACGAGCGAGGCAAAAAGCGCCACACTGTCCTGCAGCTGTCGGGGCGTCCATTTGCCCTTTATCCCGTCTTCCTCCACATCGAGCACGGGGATAAGGTCCTGCTCCTCCTTCACCGCATGGCGCTTGAAATTCTCGAACTGCGCACGGATGGGACTGCGGGAGGTAAGGAAATGGTAGGATCCTACGGGCAGTCCCACCTTTTTGGCCCCTCGCAGATTCTTTTTGTAACGGCGGTCGACGAGGCTCTTCCCCTCCGTGGCCTTGATGTATACGAACTTGGTGCGTTTGTTGGCGGCCACTTGGTTCCAATGGATGACACCATTGTGTTTCGACACGTCGATGCCGTCATACGCCATCCGGCTGTAAGGCTTGTACGAGAGGCGGTCGACATAGACCATAGACAGGGCATAGGCATACAACCTCCCAAACATTCCGGGGCGAAGCAGATAGAGCGCACCCAGGGCGGTGACGGCCGTGAGGAGAACCCCCAGCATCACCGTCGCCACTATTCTCCGGGCCGAGTGCCGTTGCTTGTTTTTACCTTTTGTCATATACTTCGTTTCTGCTCTGTCTGATGCCTCTCTTCGTCATTTTTTGCCGAACTTCGCTCCGAACCCTTTCTTGAATTTTTTCCACAACGAAGTGGGGCGTCGGGCGATCTCCTCCAGTCGGGTGCGGGCCTGTTGGCGAAGTTCCTCCCAGTCGTCGTCCAGTTCCACCACGGCTTGCAGACATTTCTTTCCGATTTCCATATATTCCTCCTCTTGTTCTTCATAATCAATACGGCTGTCGGTCAGCAGCAACCCCGTTTCCAGAAAGCAATCAGGCGAATTGGCCTCCATTCCCATGGCGAAGTATTCACCGGCTTCGACTATGGCTTTCTCATTGTCGAGACCCTCCTTCAGCCATTCGCGGCCGGCTTCCGCCGCAAATCGTCCCACTCCTGCCTTGCAAGTGGCGGCAATATACTGTTTGGCCTTCTCCGGGTCGCTCTTCAGCTCCCGCAAACCCCACAGACCGAGGGTAACTGCCGCGTTGAGATATCCTGTTTGTGCCACGTTCAAGAGGATATTCTCGGGAAGTATATCCCCGTCGGTGGTGGTCATCTCCAGCGGGTTCTCGATGCGCCCGATATTCTTCTCGACCACCTCTTTCCATTGTACCAGCCTATCATACCAGGAGTACTCTTCCAGTTCGTCGTCGGTAAGAGAAAGCAGATTTTTCTCGTCGGCGAGCGTCCCTCCGTTGTCGATGTATTTCTGCTGCCATTGCTTTGCTTCGTCCATATCTGTAAGGGTTCCGACTCCGATCACGTACCAATCGGCCAACCGCTCCATAGCTTCCGGATGCCCGGCCTCGGCGGCTTTCTGCATCCATTCGAAGGCTTGCACCTCTTCCTCCCAGGAATAGGCATTTTTCTTCATGCATTTGGAATGGATGGTGAGCGCCATTTGGGTGTATATGGCGGGATTCTCCTCTTCCAAGTAGAGTTCAAGCAGCCTGATGGCCTTGTCATAGTCAGGTTCGATACCTTCCTTTTCTCTATGAATATAGAAGTTGGAGAGACCGATGGCGCCCCATTTCTCGCCCTCTTCCGCTGCCTGGATGTACAACTCTTCCGCCTTGTGGAAATCTTTGTCCACACCCAACCCGTGTTCATAGCAATAAGCCAGACAATATTTCGCGGTCTTGTCGCCCATCTCTTCAGCCCGTACGAAACAGTGGTAGGCTTTTTCGTTGTCGACCGGGAAGAGGTTCCCATCCCAGTACTCCAAGCCCATGTAAAGAATGGCCTTCACGTAGCCCGCATTGGCCGAACGTTGGAGATAATCGACCGCCGCTTGTGCGTCATATCCCTCGTAGGAGGTGTCTTTGTAGAGCGAGTAGAGTTGGAATTGTGCCTCCACATCGTTGTCATTGTCGGCCAGATTCTTGTAGACGGCCACCACCTCGTCGCGGTCCGATGCCGATTCGTTGCCGTTCCAGCGCATATCAATGTAATAGCGGTCGGCATCGTGGCAGCCGCCCTCCACGGCTTTGCGGAAATGTTCGAGGGCCCGGGCGGAATCCTTCTCGTACATGTCTCCACACAAAAGGCTTATTCCTTTCTGGAAGTAGGCGTCGGGGATGTCGGCCGCCAGGGCTTTCTCCTGCCAATACCGGGCCTTGTCGTAATCTTTGTCGGCATATTTTCCGTCATGATAGATGCCTGACAAGGCGACTTGTGCCACATGCAGTCCCCGTTCGGCCGCCGTGTTGAGCAGTTCTATTCCCTTTTCCCCGTCTTCCGGTTCGTCACGACGCAGATAGCAAAAGGCCAATGTGTAGTAGGACTCAAGATAGCCTTTTTCGACGGCTTGCGAGAGATAGTGCATGGCATTGGGGATGTCGTGCTGTTCATAATAGTAATAGCCGATATTGTGGAGGCCGGCAAACTCGCCGGCCTCGGCTGCTTTCTTCCACCATTCCAGCATCACCTCCGGGTTTTGCTCTACGCAATCGCCCACGCGATAGCAGTTTCCCAAGTCGAGCATGGCCTGCGAGTCGCCATTTTCTGCCCGTCTCGTGAGATTTTCCACCTTCAATTCATTGAACAATTGCAGACCTTGCGACAACCACGTCATGGCCATCTCGTCATTTTGCTCCACGCCTAGGCCATTTTTATACATCTTGCTCAGGCTGAGTGCGGCAACGGCGTTTCCATTGTTGGCCGCCCATTGGTAGCACTCCAGGGCCTGTTCGTAATCCTGTTCGACCCCTTTGCCGTCGAGGTAGGCGTCGCCCAGCAGATTGGCCTTCTCGGGGGTCAGTTTTTGTCGGCAGCTTTCGTCCAGCAGTTCGAATGCTTTCCGCTCGTTCTGCGCCATGTATTTGCCCATTTGGCGGCAGTAGGAGAGGGTGAGGAGGGCTTCATCGCTGCCCTCTTTGGCGGCACGTTGCATCAGTTGCAGGCCATATTTCTCGTCTTTCCCGTAATCGAGCGGATAATAGGTCTTGGCCACCTCGTCGTCTTGCAGATAGCTTGCCGCCAAGACGTAGAGGGAGTCCGGATAACCCTCGGCAGCTGCCCTCTCGAACCACTCCTTGGCCTTGTCCATATCCTGCTCTTCTACATACGCATCGAAGCAGAAACGGCCCATGGTGTGAAGGGCTTCCGGGAGATTCGCCTCGGCCGCCTTCCGGACATATTCGACCGCCCGCCGATGGTCTATCATCTCTTCCACGGTGGCATACATCAGTCCGATCAGGAGGTTGCCCCAAGGATCCCCCTCGGCCACCATCTTTTCGTATATCTGTAGCGCCTTCTGCAGGTCGCGTCCGTATCGTTGTTCGCCCAATCCCTGTTGGTAGTAGCCGGCCATCTCCAGCAGGGCTGCCTCATCTCCGTGTTCGGCATCGCGGCCGACCAGCGCAAAGGCCTTGTCGTACTGCTCTTTTTCGATATAGTAGTGCAACAGTTCCTCGCGGCGCATGGGGTAATCCTCTTCCGTATACTGCGCTCTCACCTGCGCGACATCCTTCACGCCGGCCTTTTCTGCCTTCTGAAACCAGTATTCGGCCTGTTCCGGTTCGCAGAGCATGCAGTATGCTTCGCCCATTCTCCGAAAAGCATGTTTTTCGCCCATCTCGGCCGCTTTCCGGTAATAGTCGATGCATTCGTACGGACTTATGTGGGGAAAGGCATTGTGCTGCACCATGTGGCCCATGAGGAGCCAGGCATCTTCGTCGTCTTTCGCCATGCAATCGCGCAGATATTGCTCGGCAAGCGGCAGGTTGTGCTCCACCACCTTGCCCTGGATGTAGAGGAGAGCCAGCGATCGTTTGGCCCTTTCATAACCCATGTCCAGGGCTTTTTGGCAAAGCTCGAACGCTTTCTGTTCGTCCTGTTTCACTCCTTCGGCAATGAGGTAGCAGTTTCCGAGCAGGAAGAGCCCCATGGCGTTGTTGTCGGCAGCCGCCTCTTTGGCCAGACCTACGGCAATGAGTGTATCTTCGTCGGAAGGATCATTGAGTAGAATCTCCCTTGCTTTCTCCGCTTTCTGTTGTGATGTCATCATGTTTATCTTGTCGTTTAAGAGTTTTTTATTAGATTAATGGAAACAGTTTTTCTCCGTTTTTGGGCACCCGCATGGGGTGACATCAAACGCACATCCGTGCTTATTTCTTTTTAAGTACGAGCCAGGGCACGATGCCGTGGTGCATGTCGTTGCGGTGCAGTTCGGCCTTTTCGGCAAAGCGAGCCGTGCCGTCCTGCGCACGATAGAAGCCGCTTTCGTTGCCGCCGGTCAGGTAGATGGCATCCACAAAGCCATATTCGCGCAGGGCATCGGCAAAGTCCCAAAGGGTTTCCGGATGGCGTGTCTCGATGATGCAGAGGCGGTCGTCGGCCATTCGGCCGATGGCTTTGCGCTCCACCTTGCCATGCAGAACAAAGCGTTTGGGCAGTTCGCCGTCTGACACGAGGATGAACTGGCGGAAGAAGGATCCGTCGCGGTCGATGACATACTCCTTTACGTTGTCGCTTCGGGATATGCCGATCACCATGTTGCCGCCGGCCATGGCGCAGTAGCCGAGGCGCGACACGTCATGCCGCTTCTCTTCGCCGTCGATCACCAGGCTGCCGATATACTTTCCCATCGGGGTGTAGTCGGCCGTTCGGGTATAGAGCAGCACGTTGTGGTCGGCCGTATCGGGTTCGGTCAGTGTCATCTCGGCCCTCACGTTGCGCAGTTCGTAAATATTGAGCGCCACGCCGAGTATGGAATCGCTCTTCAGTACCACTTCCGATGGCCTGCCGTCTGCCTTCATGCTTGCCAGCTTTTGGATGTTCTCCTTCGGCGAGATGGCGACATTGACACCGATGTTGTAATAGTAGTTGTAGAGTCGTATGCCCTTATAGCAGACCAGCATGAGCACGACCAAGGCGACCGGCTTCAGGACTTGCATGCCCCAATACTTCAGTCTGCTTTGTCTCTTCACGACGACAGCGGGAGCATTTTCCTCCTTGTCGTCATCGCTCTCGATGGAGATGACCGGTTCCTCGAGAACCTCCTGGGTGAAGTCCGGCGCATCGGTGTCTTCTATCACGATGAGCGGCTTCTCCCTTCTGTTTTTGTGTTTCGTGTATATCATATATTGTCTCCTTCCTCTTCCAAAATGGTTTTAAGTTCTTTGAGTGCCTCCTTCGATGCTTTCAGCTTGAAGTCGGTCGTGAGCCGATGGTCCATGAGCATCAGATCCTGGTTGGTGATGTTGACAGAGTAGATGAAGTTCTTGTTTACGATCAGACTCTTGCCGACTCTGACGAAACATTTCTCCTTCAACTTGTTCAGCACCTCCAGAAAATAGTGCAGCTGGAACGTCATCGTCACCGCCTTTCCGTTGAAAAGATAGATTTCGGAATAGTTGCCGGCAGCCTTGATGAAGGCAATGTCTTCCGTCGGAACCCTGACCAGTTCCACTGATGTTGATATTTTCAGTCTTTCCATATAATGATGTAGTTTCAAAAAACGTCACAAAAAAATTTAAGCAAGCGATAGGTGAATTGTCTTGTAAAGATACGAAATATTTCCGAACTTTCCAAATATCCGCCTAACCGCCTTGTATATAGGTGATTAATAGTGTCGCAATTCGTTCTTTCCGAAGTGGAAGACGGAGACCCACAAGAGGCTTTCGTCGCCATCGAAGAAGAACCACGGGTTCGACACGGGGTTGAAGTTCCTCACGATGTGTGCATCGCGGGCCGGCGTATTGCCCTCGGCACACATGATGGCTACCTTTTTCCCTCTCCTTGCCACGTCAATGACGATCAGCGCATGGCCCATGCCCTCCAGTTTCCTTGCGGGGTAAACGAGTACGTCGCCCGGCTGCACTTCGCTGATCGGGCGGGGCTTCGTCTCGCGGCTCACCGAGAAGGTGCTGCAGACGCCGTAGGCTCTCTTCAGAAAGCTCTCCAATGCCGCCCGCGAATTGCCGCCACGATACTGCAGCAGGTTGCCGTTCACGTCGCGAAACTTGATCTCGGCATAACGCCCCCGGCTGAAGAGATATTCGGCCCTGAGCCGCATCGTCATGTCGGCACACTGCTCGGCATTGCTCAGCATGGGCAGGTCGATCACCGCCGCCGAGAGCCACTGGAAGTGCGACTCGCGCCCCGTAAAGAGGTGCACTTTGCTGCCCCGCTTCTTCAATGGCAGGCTGCGCATGAACTCGGCATAGCTGCCTTCCGCCCTCTTATAGCCCATCGGGGCGGCTATTTCGCCCACGGTCTTGGCGTTCCACGGGTTGCCGGTGCGGGAATACCACCACACGATGCCGGCTGTTATCACTCCTGCGAGCAACAAAAATCCCATTACTTTCACTACTTTCTTCATCCTATTCATTGTTTTTGATGAAGCAAAAGTAAAAGAAAGGATCCGGCCGCAAAAAGATTTCAGGTGTGCTTGTATAAAAGGGTAGGGAGAATGTATAAAATGACGGCAACACCCGCAAAAACGGTCGCCGGTTTCAAAAAATTCCCTCCCCACCAAACTGCAGTTCATTCGGCATGAAACTTGAGTTCGGTGGGGAGGGAACCGGACGAAACCGGGGTGTTTCCCTAGGGTGGGTCGGCGGTGGTTCCGTATCCTTCGGCAGCAGGAGATAGGAAGATACGATGAAAAAGTGGGGGAGATTCTGTATATTGTTGCGCATCATCTCCCACCGTGTTCTTGCCGATGAAGAGATGATGCGCTGTTGCAAGCAACGATACAAAAAGCGTATTTTTCTGTTTTTCAGTGGCTTTCTACCAAAAATATTTCACATGTCTCGAAATTGATCTCCCAATTACCGCCATCGGTACGTTCCCATTGGTATTTTGTTGCCATGCGGTCCCACCACGACTGGAATTTCGTGCCGGTTTCGCCAAGGTCTTTTACCAATTTCTCATAGAGATCGTGGTTGTCAGCCGTGACAATCTTGGCGAGTTCATTCAAGCCATTGCGGCGCTCGAACAACTGTTGGATTTCATCTTTCTCTTCGGGCGTTACCTGCCCGACCATTTTCTTTACTGTCATAATATGCTTGTTTTAATTATCTGTTTCACCATTCATTTCTTACATCAAACGGATCAAGGTAGCTTATTTCCTTGATATCCTCCTTGCCCGGCAGGAATTCTCCATGCTTTCGTATGGCTTGCAGCAACGTTCTGCCGGCATTGCGCTCAAGATGTGCCACGACACACTGCTCGTGACTCGGCGTGTTCACTTCCATTGTTGTCTTGCGGTTCAGCCAAATGCAACGTTTGCACTGGTAGGCATCGCATTTACGGCAGAGCGGTGCATGGTCGAGTCGGTAGAGTTGGGGATTCTTTATGTCAAGTCCGTGCTCCATGTCTCCTATTGCATACCCATCACCGGAGAGATAGAAAGCCGGGCACGCATAAAATTTTCCGTCCGGTGCAAGCGTGATGCTCGTGTCGCCTGCTCCGCAGTTGTTCATTTTCTCGAGCATCATCCTGTCGGTTAGCAGGTTCAACTGCACAGTTGCGCCGGACAGGTAGATCTTTTCCACCTCGTCTGCCAATGTCTGCAACACTTCTGCGTATGTTTTGAAATCATCTTCAGTAAAAGATACGATGTCTGTAATGACGATGTTCAGTCTCTCCATCTTATATAATGCGGGTAGGAGAGAGGGAACTTCACGAAAGAACGATTGTTTGTCCGTTCGCAATACATAGGCCGTTCCCCGTGAAAAATCCACAAAACCTGCCAAAGCCCCGATATTGTCGAACACGACTACGTCGGCACCTCCGGCACAATCGGCGGGTTTTATCTTGACATGATCCATGCTCTCTATTACCTCTTCATATTCTTTAGAAAGAGGATTGGAGGGATAGACGAACTGAATGTTCAGATTTTCCTTCATCGCATACCGAATGCCAGCCTTCAGCGTGTCCAATGGCATCGGCTTCTGCTCTGCTATTTGATTATTGTAATGACAGAATGAAGTGGAGAGGTCATCCAACAGAATTATCATGTATTGTATCATCCTTTGCCTCCTTTTTCCAATTTTCGGTAGAGTTTATTCCAATAATAGTTATTGGCATGCACCCGGGCCTTATGCATTTTGCAAATAGCCGTGGCGCGCTGATAGATGGTTGGCGTATCGGCGGCGTCATAGTTTTCACCCTGACACCAAGCACAACCCTCTGCCACTTCACAATCGATGCACTCTTGGGTGGACTGTGTGCAACGGTCGAGCGTAAGGAACGGACGCAGCTTGTTCTTGTCGATACCTTCGCGGATGTTGCCTATTATCCAAGCTTTTTTTTCTCGCAACGAATATTGCGCAAAACGGGTGCAGGGGTAGAAATTCCCCTGTGCGTCTATTGCCAACATCTTGCCGGCTCCGCACCAGTTGCCGTTCTGCAGTTCGCAATCCATTGGCTTTCCCATCTGTTCGTTGAAGAAAGAGCAGGCGTAGTCCTCATAATAGTTGCCATCGATGATGGCATCGGCAAGTTGCATGAGCTGGTCCTCGAAGAGCTGGTCGTCGCCGTTCTTCCATACATCTTCAAACACGCAGTTGATGTTCACTTCATGTATTCCGAGACTGTACAAGTGCAGTACGCTTTCCTTGATATAAGGAATATCGGCACTGCTGATGGTTACCTTCGTTCCCGCATGGGGAAATTGCTCCAACCACAATGGAATGTTCTTCACCACGTCATCGTACGACCCTTTCTCGTCTTCCGCCTTGGGCATGATTCCCCGCTCCATTTCCTTGGTTTTCCAAATACGGTTTAGGTCATGCTTCTGTTTCGTACCGTCAATGGTGATGCCAATGGAGAGATGATTGCGGTTCTTCATGATGAACTGCTGCACTTTTTCCGAGTTATAGTTGATGCCATTGGTGGAGAACGAAAAACGATACGAATTAAACCAATGATGATTCCGGCGAAACATCTCTTTCTTGAGATAGTCGCATATCGTGTCAATGAGGTCTATCTCGAGGAATGGCTCGCCACCGATGAAGTCCCATACCACGCTCACCTCGCGGAAATCCTCCTCATGGTCAAGAATATAGTCAATAGCCCTCTTCGCCACCTCCCAGGACATCCGCTCTTTCGAGTTTTTCCCTACGAGGTAGCAATACTTACATGCCAATTGGCAATCCTTAGTGACAATGAACGTAATGTTTTTTGCCATGCCGGATTGCCAAACGTTCGGTTTATTTTTCATTAACATGTTAACAAATTAGAATAGAGCTGCTGTTCCACTGCAACTTCTATAACAAGTATTAAAGCATCCATATGAGCAAGCACTACCGCAAGTTAGACTGCAAGCAGAGTAGCAATTACTACCGCAACTACTACTGCAATTTCCACCACAAGAAATATCACACCCATTAGCGCAAAGTGTATTACAACGTCCTTGGCAATTTCCACGGCATTTATTTCTGCAAGTTTCATTGCAAGTTTCATTGCAACCTCCGCTACAAGAATTACGGCATGCTGTTCTACAACCATATGTACAGTTATAACTACACGATCCATTGCATGTTGTTGGATATTCTTCTTTTTCAATACAGAACAATATGGCTTTCATGCTATTAGGAAGCAAGCACATTCCTAAAATTGGCAGTACATTCTTGGTTGCTTTTTTAAAAAAATCTCTTCTTGACTGAATTTCATCTGATTTTTTCATACGTTTACCTTTATCTGCATTTTATAGGTTTAAAATGATATTTTAGTAATAACATCATAGGGAACTCCTATTTCGCGCATCCAAGAAATCCCTATTCTATTTGCTTCCTCTGCATTGATACAAAGACGCAAGGTAAGAGGATTTTCTTTTGTAGATTCGTAATAGCCGTTATAAAGACCAAAATAACTATCTCCAGTAGTTACAGAGATGCAACATTTCTGTCCAAATTTCCCTGCCGTTTCTGAAAGTAACAATATACTATCCATAAATAATATTTTTCGCCAAAGGCTACCATGTTGGCACTATTAATAATTGATTTATAGATATGATACACATAAAAAAACGTGGAGCCATTCTGTCACTCGTTCCACGATAGAAAGGCCTTCGCATTGCCCGGATTGTCGAAACGAGCAACGGAAAGCCCCACGTCGATGCGATTTATACAAACCGACCTGCGGCCGGATCCACACAATAGCGGAACAAGGCCGACAAAAGCCGGTATACAATACACCCGATGGGGCGTCCCTGTTGCTTTGTTCTTGACAATCCGTAGAGTTTGCGAAGTTCTTCTATCGTCAAAACCAAAGCGTACAAAAACGCCTTTTTAATATGTATGTCCACACCCAACCCATCCATCTGAGGCATTCAGTCCAAATGTAGACATTGCAAATATAATGAATTTTCGTCAGAAACAACTCTTTTAGAGAAGAAAATTTCAAGAAACTCCCGCCGGTTTCAAAAAGTTTCCTCCCCACCAAACTGCAGTTCATTCGGCATGAAACTGCAGT
>CAVJQR010000063.1:10387-13511 GCA_963651605.1 Agathobaculum sp. | reverse complement strand
ATCGTACGGTTCGCTTCAAAGTGACGGGGGCGGGAAGTTTCCGTGCTGCAGCCAATGGCGATGCCACTTGCTTGGAAATGTTCCATTTGCCCCGTATGACTGCGTTCAGCGGTGAATTGACGGCCCTGATTCAGAGCGGTGAAACGGCCGGAACGATCACTGTCGAAGCTCAAGCAAAAGGTGTAAAGAGCGGAAAATTACTCATTCAAGTGAAATAAAATAGTGAGTAAAAGGCAATTTGCTCGTCGCGAAGTAGCAAAAAACTTTTCGGAGATTGAAAGTTCGTGGCGAAGGAAATGAAAAATAATGGTATAAAAAATCTTAAAACAGTTGCATAATGAATTATTATACGTATATTTGCAGTGTTGAAAATCTTTAGAAGAGTAAAACAGTTAGAAGAAAGATTTTTTTCATAGTTAAGGTTTTGGTTGGTGAGGGCAAGTCCGAGAGGATAGGTTCTCACCTTTTTTTATACCCCCTCGTTTCATCAATAGATGAATTTATAGCTGATTTTCTGAATATTGACAATTTGTACCGACACGTTCCTTTTGAGTTTTTTCTTGAGCTTGGTGATTCAAATGAACAAAAACAGTTTGTTTCAATAGGCCACTATGTGCGATAACTCTAAAATAACAACCCATAGTGGGGCAACAACTTATTGCTGATATTGTTATATGTTGTTATCTTTGTTGGCGAAACAATAGGTGATCCGAATGAAAAAATTCAAGTTTATATGGATAATACCGGCCTTTTGCTGTATTGGGTATCAGGCTATGGCCCAATCAATAATGGGGAAGGTGGTCAATGCTGAGGGGCTGCCGATCGAGGCCGTTACGATTGTGCTTCAACGCTCGGATTCCTCCTATGTAGATGCGGCACTTTCTGACAGTACGGGGCAATTCTCCTTTCAAAAAGCGGTCTTCCCCTATCGTCTGATCTTCCAACATGTGGCATATATCACCTGCGAAACAACCGGTGAGAGGGAGATGGTGGGAGAGGTGGCGTTGAAAGAGTCCGAGCAGGCACTGGCAGATGTGCTGGTTACGGCCGTCCGTCCATTGGTGAAGGTAGAAGAGGGGAAATTATCCTACGACCTTTCTCTTCTCTCAAATAGGAGAATTGTCAATAATGCATATGATGCCATTCGGAAAATTCCAGGTGTTCAAGAGTATAAAGGGGCGTTGACATTGGCGGGGGCCACCTCACTGACTGTCATTCTGAACGGAAAGCCATCGAACATGACGGCCGAGCAATTGCAATCATTACTGCAGAATACCCCCATCGAGCGCATAGAGAAAGTGGAGGTCATGTATAGTGCCCCACCCGAATATCATGTACATGGGGCAGTGATCAATGTCGTTTTGAAGCGGTCGACGGACTATTCCTTCTCGGGTATCTTCTCGGCCGACTATATACAACAATATGCTTCGACAGAGAAAGCGAACGGATCGTTTCGTTATACAACACCCAAGATGGCTTTCGATGTAACATATGGAGGAGAAAACAATCGGGGGAAAATGCGGGTTGATTTAGATTCACGGCATACATTCGACGGAACAGTTTATACGCTTCATAATGATGAGACGCTGAAGAGCCGTGGTCAGGAACATTCCGCACGAGTGGCTTGGGAGTATAATATCACGCCGGAGAGTCATCTCGATGTGAGTTATTTCGGGCAGTTCAATCCTTCTGGGCATACCGATGCCATGACAACGGGAAATTATCAATTATCTACCTTGCAAATGGAGGAGAATACCCGATTGCATACGGCAACCATTCGTTACCAATCGCCCTTTGGAATGGAGGCAGGAGGTGATTTTGTCCATTATCGGGAGCGTACTTCGCAACAAATGCAGATCGATTACATCAATTTGTCCGATACGTTGGCGTTCCGCGTTCGTAATGGTCAGCAGATTGAAAAAGCATCGTTTTTTATAGATCAGAAGCATCGCTTGCCCAAGGCTTGGAATCTTGGTTATGGCGTTAAGTATAATTTCGTTCATAGCTCGGACTATCAATACTATAATAAAGAAGAGGGTTCGCGAGAATTTCAAGATACCCATTCTGATCTGAACGAACATACAGCGTCCGTATACTTGTCGACAGGAAAAAGTTTTGGTACAGGAAGTTCTTTTTCAGCTTCTTTGTCGGGCGAATATTATGAAATCGGCGACTATAACCAATGGAATCTTTCTCCTCAGGTCTCCCTTATGTGGGTGTATCGCCCCCAGCATATCTATCAATTTTCGTTGTCGACCAGCCGCGAATACCCATCCTACTGGGCTATGCAGTCGGCTGTCTCATATTTGGATGGCTATTCCGAGCTGCATGGAACACCTGGTTTGCGGCCATCGCTCACTTATTCGATGAATGCAAGCTATATTTTTCAGCAAAAATATGTGGCGCGTCTCTTCTTTTCGCACAAAAAAGATGCTTTTTTGCAAACACCTTATCAGTCGAATGAGCGATTGGCTTTGATTTATAGAACACAGAATTGGGACTATTCACGGCAGATGGGAGTGATGGTGCTGGTTCCTATCCATATAGCAGCGTGGTATGATATGGAATGGACTGCCATAGGATTGCAGCAAAGGCAACGATGTGATGACTTTTATGATATCCCTTTCGACCGAAAAAAATGGATGGCTGTCTTGCGGTGGCACAATACATTTCGGGTGAAGAGTCATTTATCATTTGAAGCAAATGCCGACTATCAGTCAAATGCCATTCAAGGGACATTCGATGTGCTGCCTACGCTCAGTATCGATTTGGCGGCCAAGTGGAATTTTGCTTCCGATCGTGCCACTCTTTCATTGCAGCTGAATGACTTGTTGGAGAAGGGATACCCGAAGACGGAGGTGCGGTTCAAGGGGCAGGATCTTGATATGAACAATGCATTCTATCAACGTTCGCTTACGCTACATATTGCATATAAATTGGGAGGGTATAAAGAAAAGCAAAAATCGAAAGCAGATACTTCTCGCTTTGGTCATTGATGCACCATAAAGCGGCAAGAGGTTCCTGAAAAAAACACGGCTGTTTTCACTCGAAAATATAGATGTTTTTTATCCAAAACACGGGTGTTTTGAAGAAAAATCACCCATGTTTTTTCATGAAATAGAAG
>CAVJQR010000063.1:0-10338 GCA_963651605.1 Agathobaculum sp. | reverse complement strand
AAATAGAAGAGAAGCTTCAACAATCGCCGGAGTTGATAGTCATGAAGAGGAACTTTTTGGGCATATAGTCGTTAAAATCTGTTCAAAACATGGCTGATTGTTGAAATATGGTTAAATGGTTGAAAATTTATGCTGAAAAGGCATGTTGTATAACATAAAATCTATATATTTGCATCGTGTTTTTCATGGTATTAGATTTAAGGTTAGCAATGAAGATTGGTTGTCGTGATGACAACCTTTTCTTTTTTAAAACATTTTGAAAAGTATAGTTGTTCTCGTCTTGATTTATTAAAAAATAAACCGCTTTCATCTTCTTGAATTTCGATTTTCACCCTATATTCAAAATTATTAGTTAAATAATACAAAAAACTCGAAGATATATTTTTAAATTAAAAAAAGAATCTATCTTTGTTCTGTAATTTGATGCGTGTAACAAAAACATGCCAAAACCTGATGAGGTCCGTTGGAAGGATACGGATCAGTTGATGAGAGTTATTACCAAAGCAATTGTATCTATTAAATATTAAGCTATGAGAAAAAAATCAAAATTAGTAAATTGGATTCTGTTGTCGGGGCTATTGGTTGTTCCGATAGGAGTGTTTGCTGAAACCACTTCGTCTAAGCAGAAAACAAGTGTTTCCCAACAAACGGGAAGTGTGAAGGGCGTTGTGAACGACGATGCCGGTCCTATTGCCGGGGCTTCCGTTGTTATCAAAGGAACCACGACGGGAACCATCTCGGACATGGAGGGCCGTTTTACGTTGGATGGCGTGAAAAATGGGGATATTATCCAGTTTTCCTACATCGGTTATGTTACACATGAGGTCCGTTATACGGGACAAGCTTCGTTGCGGGTGACGATGGCTGAAGAGCATAAGAGCCTTGACGAGGTGGTTGTTATCGGATATGGTGTGAAACAGACACGTGGAAAGTTGGTCAATTCCGTATCGAAAGTGGCGGAAGAGACGCTTTCCGTCGGTTCTTATGGTGATCCGGCACAGGCATTGGTGGGTGCTGTATCCGGTGTGAAGGTGAAGCAAACCTCCGGTTATGCAGGATCTACACCGTCGATTACCCTTCGTGGTGGTACGACATACAAAGGAGCGGGTGAGCCGCTGGTCATTGTCGACGGACAAGTGCGCACGGATGGATTGAGCGATTTGAACCCGAACGACATCGAATCGATGGATGTGCTGAAAGATGCCGGAGCTACCGCTTTGTATGGTGCACGAGCTGCCAATGGTGTGATCTTGGTTACGACGAAAAGCGGAAAGAAAGGCAAAGCGAATGTGAACTTCAACATGAAAGTGGGCGCACAGTATTACAAGTCGCCTTATGAAATGATGGACGCGTATGGCTATATTTATTGGTTACGTAAAGCCTATGCCAACACGCCGTGGGCATCGACCTCCAACCTCACTTCGACCTCCAATCCGGTTGGTATCGGAAGTACGGAGCTCAGTACGGGGTCCGTATGGAACATCTTGCGCTATACCGGCTCGGATTATCAGCAGAATTTGCTCAATAACCACGGGTGGAAAGTGATGGACGACTCCGTGAGCGACGAGAAGATCCTTTACAAAGAGTCGAATATTCAGGACTATAACGTGCAGAGTCCGGCCATCTCGCAAGAATACAATTTGTCATTCTCGGGTGGTAATGACCGTGGCCAGTACTATGCCGGCTTAGGTTATTACGATGCGGATGGTTTGGCTTATGGAACCTTCTACACCCGCTATTCGTTTGCGTTCAACGGTTCGTATAAAATTACCGACTGGTTGGAGTCAAACTCTGTATTTAATTATAACAGAGCAAATTGGCTTTCCAGCCCTCCTCGGTCAAGTGGCGACAGTTATATGTTCGGGCGTTTGGAATCATTGCCACCGACAGTTCGGTTGTGGGACGAGGATGGCAAAGCGAAGCTGGGTAATTCCACGGCTGACGGTAACTTCCAATATGAATTCGACAAGTTCCATCGGGATAACCAATCGGACAAATTCAACATGACGCAATCGTTGGAAGCGACCATCATCAAAGGATTAAAACTGAAAGGAACGATGGCGTGGAGCTATAGCGAATCACTGCTCGAGTCGTTCAATAAAGATTACCATACCAATCAGGCAGAGACAGGTGTCAACTCGGCTCGAAACTCCAGCAATTCATTCAGTCGTTATTTCAACCAAACGTACAATCTGGTAGCAAGTTACGATGGGCAGTTCGGCGATCATAACGTGAATGCCATGGCCGGTATGGAGTATTGGGACAAAGACTATAAATATATGTATGCGTTCGGCGACAAGGCACCGACGGATGACTTCCAAAAGTTGGACTACACGACGACAGAAGAGGGGCATCGTAAGGTGAGCTCTGCACATTCCAAGGAGCGTATTTTCTCCTATTTCGGCCGTGCACAATACGACTGGAAGGGGCGTTATATTGCCGCCTTCACCTTCCGTGAGGATGCCTACTCCCGCTTGATTAACAACCGGTGGGGATTCTTCCCGGGTATATCGGCAGGATGGGTGATGTCAGAGGAGCCATTCTACCAACCTTTGTCCGGCATTGTGAATTATGCCAAGTTGCGTGGTAGTTTTGGTCAAAATGGTAGTATCGACGGTAACTATATCGGCATCTATACATTGCATGGGGCTTATTCATCGGCCAAGTATAATGACAATGTTGGCTATAAGCTGACGACACTACCTAATCCGGATCTGAGATGGGAGAAGACGAGAACGGCGGAAATCGGTCTTGACCTTGGTTTTCAAAACAACAAGTACACCCTCGGATTTACCTTCTACGACCGTTTGACATCGGATAAGTTTGCAGCGCTTACCTTACCGCCGACATCGGGTTGGAGCTCGGTGACCAACAACAATGGTAAGTTCCGAAACCGCGGTATTGAAATCGATATTTTTGCCAACCTCCTCCGCAAGGGCGATTTCTCTTGGACATTGAGCGCAAATATCTCCTACAACAAGAATACGGTGGTACAATTGCCGTACAATGGATTGGAACGCAATCGTCAGGAAGGTACTGAAATCTATACGGGAAATGGAAGTGAGACCTACTTTGTGGGCGGCTTGCAAGAAGGCAAGACACCGTATGATGTAATTGTCGGTTATGCAACAGACAAGATGGCCCGTAGCAAAGCGGATTTGGTGGATGGTTATTGCGATATTTCTCAAAGCTATGCTGTTTACTATGGCGAGAAGGGACTTGCCAAATTGCGCGAGTCCAATTGGAACGGTGTTTACCGTGAACTCTCTCCTGGCGATCTGATTTTCAAAGATTTGAACGGCGACGGTATCATCAATGCTTACGACCAAAAGGTAATCGGTACACAGACTCCGAAATGGAACGGCGGTTTGAGTACGACGTTGAAGTGGAAAGGGTTGACATTATACCTGCGTACCGACTTCGGCCTTGCCTTTACCTCTTACGACGGATTGCGCTCTTGGATAAATGGTTGCGCACAAGGCTCCTATAACATGACGACTGATATATGGGATTCGTGGACGGAAGAGAATCCGAATGCAAAGTATCCACGCTATGTTTGGGCAGACCAATTCGGTTCAAGCAACTATATACGAACTTCAGACTACTGGACCAGCAAAGGAAACTACCTCGCATTCCGCGAATTGCAGCTTTCCTATTCTCTCCCTAAGAACATTTGCAACATGGTTCGTTCGCAAGGAGTAGTTGTTTCCGTAACCGGACAGAACTTGGGCTATTGGACAAGTAGTGATAATGCAATCCCTGATTATACTCAGTATACAAGCGGTTGGACCGGTGGTTGGGGAGGAACCAATCCTCTGCCCCCGACGGTACTTTTCGGTCTTAATGTAACATTCTAAAAACGTATAAAAGAAACCAGTATGAAAAAATATAAATTATTCTCATTTCTCTATGCCTCCATCTTTCTGGTGGGTATGGGGATGACATCGTGTGAAGACAAATTGGATTTGCCGCCGATTGATTACTATGGAGCCGGCAACTTCTGGAAGACTGAGGATCAGGCCATCGGTAATATTCATGCGCAGATGAGCAACTTCCGAGGACATAGTTTCAACACCAACATCATGTATGGTGAACTCCGTGGTGGGGCTTATACCTTGGAAGGAACGGGATCGGACGGAGCTATGCTGAACCAGGCGGAAGTCCGCGAGCAGAATCTAACCCAGGCGGTTTCCGTCATGAGTAACTTCGGAGGGTATTGGGGAAGTATCGACGCTGCCAATCTCTTTATCCATAATGTAGAGCAATCTTCCTACTTCTCGAGCGAGGATGATAAGAACTATTGCTTGGGGATTGCCTACGGATTGCGAGCATTCTATTATTTTGTCATGTATCGCAATTACGGAGGTGTACCATTACGCTTGACTCCTGAGGTCTCTACCGGCAACTATGATCAGGCAACATTGTACCAAGCCCGGGCAACAGCTTCGGAAACGATGGCACAAATCAAGTCGGATATCAGCAAGTCCCTCAACTATTTTGGCAATCAAACGACATTCAGTTTCAAAGGAGCCGGCAAGAATGCCAAGTATTATTGGTCGAAAGCTGCGACGGAAATGTTGGCAGGTGAGGTTTATTTGTGGAATGCAAAGGTGGCGGTAGGCGACCAGTCTGCAACTCCCGGCGATTTGTCGACGGCCAAAAGCCATTTCCAGAACGTGATCAACAACTATGGCTTGTCATTGGAAGATGACTTTAAAAAGGTTTTTGATGCACAGAATAAACAAAACAAGGAAATCGTTCTTGCCATAATGCATAGCGAGACGGAAAGCTCGAATGGCATTCCGGCGGCCTACAACTATGGTATCGTGACCGGCTATACGATAGGTACGGCTTACGACAGTAATGGTAACCTATGGAAGAACCCCCACCAAGTGGCATCTACGGTGTGCCGTTATCAATATTCCAATGCTTTATGGTATCAGTTTGATGAGAATGACACCAGACGGGACGTTACTTTTACGCCATCATGGCATGATTCGACGGCAACACAGTTGCGAGGTACGTTCGTGCACAAAAACTTAGGTAACATCTCTTCGTCAACAGGTTATCGGGCTTACGATGGCGACCAGCCTATTTATCGTTTGGCCTTGGCCCATCTTTCACTGGCTGAAATCGCCAATATGGAAGATGATGCCAAAGGGGTGGAAGAGAATATCAATCTGATCCGCAAACGCGCATACGGCGAGAATTGGGATGAAGCCAAGTTCGGATTCAAGGCCGGCTCATTTACTGAAAATGAAGTGGCTATCCTTCATGAGAAAGATAAGGAATTCATTCAGGAAGGTCAGCGCTGGTATGATATCCGCCGCATGACGGCAGTGAAAAATGGAAGTGCAACAGATCATTTGTTGTTCCGTAATGAAGGGCACATTGCCTATGGGTTAAAGATAACGGATGGCATGAAAGAACTTAGTCCTGACACTTGGGAAAATGCTCCGTCGTTGGTGGTTGCCCCAATCCTTTCCCCTTCCAGCGAATTTCGAGCTTTGTGGCCGCTCAGCACATCCGATTTGAATGCCGACAAATTGCTGACGCAGAACCCCGGCTATGAAATGAAATAGTGGTTTGGTGAGAAACTGTTTTTAAAACGTGTCTGATAATAGATATTGGACCCTATTGTAGACAACAAAAAAAGTACCCGATGATTTTTATATTTCATCGGGTACTTTTTTCTTATTCATGGGGCGTTTTTTATTGGACAATGTCCATCTCTTTCAAAAGATAGTCGGCCCCTGCAAATTTATCGATCAGGAAGAGTACATAGCGGATATCGACAATAATGCTCCGTTGATAGTCGGGTAAGTATTCTATATCCCCACCGACGCCTTCCCAATTGCGGTCGAAGTTCAAACCAATCAGCTCGCCATTGGCATTCATCAGCGGGCTACCCGAATTTCCACCCGTTGTATGGGTGGTAGCACAAAGAGCAACCGGCATTTTCCCGTTGGCCATGGCGTATGGGCCGAAATCTTTTTGCTGATATAGATCCTTCAATCGTTGTGGAACGACGAACTCCCAATTGGTAGAATCCTCTTTCTCCATCACACCATCCAGTGTGGTTTGGCAACCATAGTAGTCACAATCGCGAGGAGAGTAGCCTTTCATCCGACCGAAGGTGAGGCGCATGGTGAAATTGGCATCCGGCCATTGAGCTTTTTCTGTCTCCATCTGCAGTAATCCTTCGAGATAGGTGCGATGGGCCATGTTATAGCTGTCATCAAACTCCTTCAAGGCGTCGTTCAAACTCTTGCGTTCCTGCTTCACAGAGCGGGCGAACAAGATCATCGGGTCCTCATTCAACGCTTTGGCGGTCGGGTGCGCCATGAAATGGTTGAAGTTATCCATGCTTCCGAAGATGGACTCTTTGAACAAATCTTCTACGAATTTGTCTACATTACCTTTATACTTCGTGTCAATCTGATTGAAGTAACCGGGCTGAACACGGGATGCTATCAGGCGACGATACTCCTTCAACATCACTTTTGCAATCCGCTGATCAACGGCCGGATCGTAATTCTTGTCGAAGAATCGGTGGAAAGCATTGCTCAGCTGTGAGATCTGTTTTTGCGTTTCCTTCGTGTTTTTCCCATTGAGTGCCTTAACTACCGAGTCAATCTCCGTTGGAACAGCCGAAAATTCAATACCCCGAATGATGGCTTCGTCGAGCATCCATTTACGGAAACGCAGATCTTTGCGATCGGAAACGATCTGTTCGATGGCCAACAAAGCAGTCTCATATTGCGGTTTGTCGTTTCTTTTTCCCCAAGCGATTAGAGCTTCTTGTTCGGATCTCTTGACGGTTTCGAAATCGCGCTTGTTGATGGCCCAATTACTGCCGATCGAATTCTTGTAAGCATTCTCCGAACCGGCGTATTTGCTGGCATATTGAATGCGCACTTTCGGGTCTTTCAGCATTTCATCGAGCATCTCTTTCTGGCGAAGTTCGCGGACATTGATGCGGACGGCGTTGTCAATGTCACGTCGTTCGGCCACTTCCCACGAGGTATAGAAATGGTTCGTTCGGCCGGGAAAGCCGATCATCATGGCAAAGTCGCCCTCGTTGAATCCCTTGATGGAGATTTTCATCCAACGTTTCGGATGCAATGGAACATTCTGTTCGGAATATTCTGCCGGGTTACCATTCTTGTCGGCATAGATGCGGAAGACGGAAAAATCACCCGTATGGCGGGGCCACATCCAATTGTCGGTATCTGATCCGAACTTTCCGATAGAAGAGGGCGGTGCACCTACCAACCGTACGTCGGAATAGATCTTCTTTGTAAACATATAATATTGATTACCTCCGAAGATCGGTTGGATTTCTACTTGTGTTCCGGGGTTGTTTTTCAAAAATTTCTCGCCTACTTTCTTTTTCGCCAAGCCATTCAAAAACTTAGGAGAGAGGAAATTCATGCTGTTGGGATCTTTGTCTTTCTCCAGTTCCTTTTTGACATAGGCTGTTACGTCCTCGATCTTATCGATAAAGGTGACTGACAACCCCGGGTTGGGTAACTCTTGGTCGCGGGTTGTTGCCCAAAATCCATCCGTCAGATAGTCATGATCCACTGAGCTATGCGCTTGGATGGCACTGTATCCGCAATGGTGGTTGGTCAATACCAACCCGTCTGGCGAGACGACCTCCGCCGTACAACCCCCGCCAAAGATAACGACTGCATCTTTCAGCGAGGCATTTTCCGGACTATAGATGTCATAGTCTTGCAGCTTCAACCCCAACGCTTTCATCTCGTCCAGCTTTTGGCTTTTCAAAAGGGGTAACAGCCACATTCCTTCGTCGGCTTTAGCCGGAATAATTATGATGGAAGCTATAATCAAAGCTAACCATCGCTTTAGGTTTACCTTTCTCATAATTTTTCTTATTACTGTTATCACTTGTTCTCGTTCCAGGTGCAGAATGGCTGCTTTGTCAGCATTGAATTGTAATATTTCCGGTCGCCTGTCACCTCTGTTCCGATCCAATGGGGAAGGTCGAATGCTTCATCTTCGGAGGAGAGTTCGATTTCGGCTACGGTCAATCCTTCATTTTCCCCATGGAACTCGTCGACTTCCCAAGTATGTTTCCCCTGTTTGACCAGATAACGAACCTTATCGATGGCCCCCGGTTCACATAATTTCAGCAACTGCTCGGCCTCTTCCAATGTGATCTCTTTCTCAAACTCGTAGCGGCTCATACCGGTTTCGTCGGTGGGCCCTTTGATCGTGAGATACCCCTTCTCTCCCCGAATCCGTACGCGGACGGTCTTGCCGGGAGCCGAACAGATATAACCCTGTACGATACGGCTACTACTCATCGCCTCCGCTTTGAAGTTCCCTTGCACCAAATACTTGCGTTCTATTTCGATCATAGCTTATCGGATTGTAACCATCGTGGCCCCGTATCCATATTCACGGAACGAAGCATCTTGGAAATAGTACTGTTTGTAGCGCGTTTGCAACTCTTTTTCAATGGCTTTGCGTAATACGCCGTCGCCTTTGCCATGGATGAAAACGATTTTTTGTCCGGTATGGCCTGCATACATGTTAAGTACCTCCCTGAATTTGTCGAGCTGATAGTGCAACATATCGGCATTTGACATGCCTGTCGTGTCGTCCAACAATTCATCGATGTGGAGGTCCACTTCCAAAACAGAAGAGTTGGCCTCTTTTTTCTTGATAATTGATTCTTGCGATTTGCTCGGAACTTTTACTTTCTGCGCTTTCGTTTGCATCGCCTCTTGCAAGTCGGATGCTGAAACCAACAGCGAACGTTCCGGCAGGTCATTGCGGACAATCGGGCAAAGGATAGCATCTTCATCAAAGAAGTCATTCTCCATAAAGCAATGCAGTTTGTAGAATTTGATGGTGTCGAGGCGCAATTCCACGGAAATGGCATTCTTCAACGCAAAAGGTTTGTCCTTTTTGAAAGCAATCAACTGCACGCAGATCCGTTCCATCTCATTGAGGTCTTTCTTTTCGAATTCCTCTAAAAAGATCTTTGTGTTCGGTTCGATTGGGCCATTGTATCGGCTTTTCCAACTATTGTTCTCACGGCTCATATAGTTGAAGAACAGATAGTAGTTACTGTCGTTGACGAAATAGGTTTCATAACCACATTGCTGAATGGCTTTCGGATCTGTAGGAAGGAAGGCTAAATAGACGTTCAATTTTTCGCCTTCAAGGCTCTCTTCAACTATAGGTTGGGGCTTGTTTTCCGGTTGTTGGCGCGTACTGAGGATTTGTTTCTCCAGTTCGGCCGCTTTCTGCTTGGGCTTGTTCGAGCTGTGTACCTGAGGCTCTTCTCCAACGACCACGCATTCACGGATATAGGCCGGAACCTCGAATCCGTCTTCATCCTCAACCAATACCTGGTCTTTCCCCTTGAAGCTCTTTACAATACCGCCTCCTGTTGTGTTCAAAAATCGTATTTTATCACCTATCTTCATCTGATTATCGTATTAAATTCAACTTTTCTTTTTTACAAAGGTACGATAAATTTGGAAAGAATGAAGATTCCATACGGGTTATATCTCTATCTTTTTGTCAATCAATGGAGTGAAGAAGATTAACAGGAAATGGCGTTGGTGCTTGTCTGCTTTTAAAGAATCTTGTTTTTCCCTTGTTTTTCCCTTTTCTTGTTCTATCTTTGCCCTGTCGATAGGGGGGAGAGTGGTCGATTCCCTGTCGAATAGTTGTTTCTTTAAAAGACAAAAGCTGTATGAATATTTTTCGAAAAATCTATTATGCCTTATCACCAACGTTGCGCTTTTGGGCGAGAAGAGTGTACTATCTTCCTTACGACTTATATGCCACTGTTACTAAAAAGAGAGGAGAGTGCGAACCACCGAAAGGGATGATCTTCATCGGATCGGGCGATTTCAAAGAGCAAGGCCGCCATTTGATGGAGCTGGTCGTCAAGAAGACCGGCTTGAAGCCTGATGGAAAAATCCTTGACATCGGTTGTGGTATCGGACGATTGGCCGTTCCATTGACAAGCTTTTTGAACAGCGATGGAGTGTACGAAGGTTTTGATATAGTGCCGTTGGGCATCAATTGGTGTAAAAAACATATTTCGCCTAAACATCCTAATTTCCATTTCCTGTGTGTCGCTTTGAAAAACGACCTCTATAATTTGGATACAGAAGAGAAAGCAGCACATTTCTGCTTTCCTTATGCTCCGAACACGTTCGATAGTATCGTACTGACTTCCGTCTTTACGCATATGATGCCCGAGGACGTGAAACAATATCTGCAACAGATCGCCTTGGTTATGAAGTGTGACGGCAAATGTTTGGCAACTTTCTTCATATTGAACGGTGACTC
>CAVJQR010000062.1:12454-13521 GCA_963651605.1 Agathobaculum sp. | reverse complement strand
AAAGAATTGAAACAAACCATCGTATCCGGCCAAGGAGAATTCCATTTGCGTACATTGAAATGGAGAATTGAAAACAACGACAAACTACCGATCGAATTCATCGAGCCGAAGATTCCATATCGTGAAACTATCACTAAAGCAGCCCGTGCCGACTATCGCCACAAAAAGCAATCAGGTGGTGCCGGACAGTTTGGCGAAGTTCACCTCATCATTGAGCCGTACTACGAAGGAATGCCGGCACCAGACACCTATCGTTTCGGCGGTCAGGAATACAAGATGAACGTCCGCGATACCCAAACCCTCGATTTGGACTGGGGTGGAAAGTTGGTATTTGTCAACTGTATCGTAGGCGGCGCTATCGATGCCCGCTTCTTACCTGCTATCTTGAAAGGAATCATGGGAAGAATGGAGCAAGGCCCATTGACCGGATCCTATGCCCGCGATGTCCGCATTTGCGTATATGACGGAAAGATGCACCCGGTAGACAGTAATGAAATCTCGTTCATGCTGGCAGGACGTAACGCGTTCAGTACAGCATTCAAAGAGGCAGGTCCAAAAATCTTGGAACCTGTATATGATGTAGAAGTATCTGTTCCGGCAGACTTCTTAGGTGATGTCATGAGCGACTTGCAAGGACGCCGTGCTATCATCATGGGTATGAACAGCGAAAAAGGCTTTGAAAAACTATTGGCCAAAGTACCATTGAAAGAGTTGTCAAGCTATTCTACCTCGTTGAGTTCCATCACAGGTGGACGCGCTTCATTCACCATGAAGTTTGCTTCATATGAATTAGTTCCTTCCGACGTACAAGAGAAGTTGTTGAAGGCGTATGAAGCAACACAAACAGACGAATAGTTTTCTTTAAATCAAATTCATTTATCCTAACCTAGGGGACTACTTGGGAAAGCAGTCCCCTTATTTTTTCTGTTTACTCCACATAAATTTCTTGTTTATTCGGCATGAAACTACAGTTTGTTCGGCATGAAACTGCAGTTTGTTCGGGAGAAACTTTTTCATAACACGGCTCTTCTTTTCATCTTTCTATAGAACCTTTTCATACCAAGACC
>CAVJQR010000062.1:6299-12444 GCA_963651605.1 Agathobaculum sp. | reverse complement strand
CCAAGACCCGACGCGTCTGAAAGAATGAAAAGAAGAGATAACCATCGGAAAACCAACGCACAATAAGAACATCCCCATAAGTAGGTATTTTTTAGTATTTTTTTCCCATTCTTCATTTTGTATTTTAAAAACTATTACCTTTGCATTGTTTTTGGTATCAGACACAACGACTGACAAAGAGGGAATCAGGTGCAAATCCTGAGCAGACCCGCTGCTGTAAATCTCATAAAAAATCTGCGGAAAAGGTGCCACTGTTCATCATTGAATGGGAAGGCTTCCGTAGAAGAGACAAGCCAGAAGACCTGCCATAAACGCTTGTATGTTAATGCTTTCGGGTATAAAGCAGAGATATAGGACCAACCTTCTTCATGTATTCTTTCAGAGAATGCATCCGTTAGTTCATTGCCTGCACCCCAAGACGCATTCAGCATTATTTTTTTGAGATAAACGAAATGAATAATTTTAAGACACTATTCTTGCTCTTCGTAGTGAGCCTCATTTCTATGCAAATCGAGGCCCAAAGCAAAGTTACACTCTCCGGTAAAATTACTGACCAGAGCGGATCTCCTCTTTCGCAAGTAACCATCGCAGTTGAAAACACTTCGCGTGGTGCCTATTCCGACAATGATGGAAAGTATGCGCTACAATTGGCCCAAGGAAAATACACGTTGGTTATTTCCTACATCGGTTATGAAACCGTCAAGCAATCGATTGATTTACAACGCAACAAAGTTCTGAATTTCAAGCTGAAAGAGAGTTCTGTCTCGCTCAACTCGGTGGAAGTGTACGGCAAAACGAAAACGCAGAAAATGAAGGAAGGCGCTTTGGCCGTCAATGCATTGGATGTAGCTCCAATCGTCAACTCCATCACCAACTTGAATGATTTGGTGAACCGTACATCAGGTATCAAAGTCCGGGAAGAAGGTGGCGTCGGTTCGGATTTCGACTTGTATATCAATGGATTATCCGGAAACTCTATCCGTTATTTTCTCGATGGTGTTCCTTTGGACACGAAAGGTAGCGGTGTCACATTGGCCAACTTGCCCGTAAACATTATCGACCGCGTAGAGATTTACAAAGGAGTTGTACCCGCTTCGTTAGGTACGGATGCTTTGGGAGGAGCCATCAATATCATTACCAAACAAGAGAAAAAGAATTATTTGGACGCCTCATACGGAATAGGATCGTTCCATACCCATCGTGCCGACTTGAATGCACAGTATGTAATCCCAAAGGTTGGATTGATCGTAAAGCCAACTTTCGGAATCAACTACTCGAAGAACGATTACATGATGAAAGGCGTTGAATTGTGGGACGAGGAGAGCCGTAAATATTTGCCTATGAATCGGAAACGTTTCCACGATAATTATCTTTCCGTCTTGGGACAAATCGAATTAGGCTTCACCGATAAGGCCTGGACTGATGCCTTCTTCGTATCGGCCTCTTATTCACATATCAACAAAGACCTGCAAACGGGTTCCGTACAGACGGCCGTCTATGGTATGGCCGAACGCGAAACAAAGGCGTGGAATGTGGCGGCCCGCTACCAAAAACGCAATTTTCTGATTGAAAACTTGAATGCAAACGCCACCATTTCACACACTTGGGATCATGCAATCACTACTGATACCACCTATCGGCAATACGATTGGAATGGTGATTATATCATCAGTTCGCGTAATGAGATCACGGGAAAAGGCCGTTCGATCCGCCACTACAAGCGCCCAATGACCATTGCCCGCGCCAATTTGGATTATCAAATCGGAGAAATGCACAATATCAGTGCCAATTACATGCTGAGCCGTACGGGTAATGACCGCTTCGATGACGTCGACAATGACTTTACTCCGTCAAACGACGTGCTGGCAAAACACATTGTAGGACTCTCTTACAATCAGTCATTGATGAAAGGAAGAATGGAAAACACCTTGTTCGTAAAAGAATATATCAACCACTTGAATATCGAGCAGACGGACATGTCGAGCGTAACCGGTTCTAAAGATGTACAGGGAAGTACCACAAAAGGATACACCGGCTACGGCATCGGCACCCGTTTTACGATTTTCGAGCCCTTGGCAGTGAAAGCTTCGTATGAACACAGTGTACGATTACCGTTAGCTCGTGAGCTATTGGGCAACGGAACAACCATCTATCCGAACGTGGCATTGAAGCCTGAAAACAGCAACAATGTAAACTTGGGATTGTTCGGCACCTGGCACCCCACCAAAGGGCATACCATCTACTACGAGGCAAATGGATTCCTCCGCAATGTTGATGATTACATTCAAGCGACCGTATCCCCAAAAGAAGGTATGATGCAATACGAGAATTTCCCTGCCGTCCATATCAAAGGTCTTGATGGTGAGCTTCGCTACGACTGGAACAACCGACTGCAAGTATCGGGAAACATCAGTTATCAGGATGCACGAAACCAGCAAAAATACAAATCTGACGGAAAACCTTCGGCAACCTACAACAACAAGATACCAAACCGCCCTTGGGTATTCGGTGGAGCGGAAGCAAGCTACACATTCCACAACGTGGTATTACCCCAAAGCAAACTACGTCTGGAAGTCAACTATCAGTGGGTTCATTGGTATTTCCTGACATGGGAAGCATATGGTACGAAAGAAAATAAGGCACAGATCCCGACACAGAACATTTGTAATGCCAACCTTACCTATTCTTGGGCGGACGGTATGTACAACTTCTCGTTGGAGTGCAGTAATTTCTTGGACAATTTGGCTTACGACAACTACAAGTTGCAGAAACCGGGCCGAGCATTTTTTGCCAAATTCAGATTATTTATTCATTAACACCCAATAAAACATGTATTACATGAAGAAGTTTAAATTTGCTTTACTCGCCTTTATGGTTACCATGATGGCGTTTTCATTTGCATCTTGCGATGACGAGAAAGAAGAGAAGGTGGCTTCGGTCACAGGAGTTACGGTTAATCCTTCAACATTGGAGCTGAAAGAAGGAACAACCGGTACACTGACAGCAGCAGTAGCTCCTACGAATGCTGCCAACAAAACCATAACTTGGAGCAGTTCCGACGAAAGCGTTGCCACAGTCAACGAGGGCACTGTAACGGCTGTTGCCGAAGGTACGGCTACTATCACTGTCAAAACAAGCGATGGGGGCTATACTGCTACTTGTGCGGTAACCGTAACAAAAGACGTTCCCGACTTCGATGAAAGTAAATATCACTTCGACCTCTTCCTCACCGTCGACAAACATGGTGGTATGAGTTCAAAGAATACGACCATTGTCAATAGTGCAGCTACACTGAATGCCAGCGCAGGCGTGATCTCTGTCGTACGTGAAGGCGCAGAATTAGGCTATTACACGATGGAATGTATCTCGAAAGGTAGATTCTATTATCAAGTATTCAGTCCGAAAGGTACCGGAGCAGGCGACCGTTTCACAAAATATCAGATCAAGGACAACAAGGTACAAATCGTTCAGGAACAGAAGTTTACCAAGTACACTGCCCGTTCTTACACTCATGCCTGGATTGATGACAACACATTGGTGATTATGGCAGCAAACGGTGACAAGAACAAAATCATCTGGTCTAAGTTGAATGCTAACGACATGACCATCATCGACGAAGGCGAATTTGAAGAAATCACCGTTCCGACAGGATGGAAAACATTGACAACCTCCGGTATTTTGACATATCGTCAGAGTGATAACAAATTGTTCTATTTCTATTATGCAAAAGGTAGTGCCGATGCAACCAACCCAATGATTACAGAAACGGAAACAAACATGCGTGTTGCCGTTATCAACCCTGAGACAATGAAGGTAGAAAGCACAAGTATCGCCCCGGAAATGGGTGAAATGGCCGGTAGCGCTTACGGCGAATTGATGCAAAACTGCGTCATGTATGACGAAGCCGACAACTTGTATATTGCAACCTTCTTGCCGGATGATTTCAACAACAACAAGACTGGTAAAGGTGAAATACGGCGAATCAAAGCCGGAGAAACGGAAATTGATCCCAGCTACAACGGCTACAAAGATTCTGATGGTAAACTATTGACTATCCAATACTTAGGCAACAACAAGGCATTTGTTTACGCTCGTAATGACAACGCTCCTTCAGTCGAAGTGGGTGGTAAGACTATCTTGCCGACAGCCATCGACGGTTACTCTCACTACTATGCTATTGTCGATTTGACAACCGGCTCTAAAACTCGTCTGAGCTACAATGGTCAGGAATTGGCATATAGCGGTGGTCGTTTCTCTCAGCGTTCTGTCATTTTCAACAACAAGGTTTACTTTGGTGTGAATACAAAGGACGATGCCAACTCAATCATTTACATTTACGATATCGCAACAGGCAATGTTGAGAAGGGTGCTGAAGTTGACGGTGGTTTCTTCTTTGACATGATCCGCGTTATCGAAAACGATTAAAAACAAAGTTGACATGAAGTTTTTGACAAAACTAATGTACACTATACACAGAATACTGGGCACCTTGCTCAGTATTCTGTTTCTTGTATGGTTTCTTTCTGCATTCGTATTGCTCTTCCACCACTACCCATCGGTGAATGACGCAGAGAAAATGGAAAAACAGGAGCTGATTGCACAGACTCCTGACTCACTGCCCGATCTGAACCAAGTGATGGAAAAAATTCCGCAAGGAGCGAATGTGAACGATATTCGTCTGTTCCGCTACATGGGACAAACAGTTTTTGAAATTCGGGCAGGGAAAGAGACGGTCAAAATACCGGCAAACCTTTCCGAAGGCCTTCCTGTTATCGACAACGACTACGTGATGAAAACGGCAAAGTTGTGGAACGATGCCCCCATTGCAAAGATAGACACACTCAACAAACTGGATCAGTGGATTCCATTCGGACGACTGAAACAAGAAATGCCTATCTACAAAATCTTCTATGCTGACGATGCCAAGACTCAACTCTACGTAAGTTCGAAGAGTGGACAACCCTTGCAGATGTCAACAAAGAGCGAACGCGTATGGGCTTGGTTGGGAGCCATTCCTCACTGGGTCTATTTCACCTCCTTACGTCAAGACCTCGAGTTGTGGAAAAAGACGGTTATTCTTCTTTCCGGAGTTGGTTGTATTATGGTTTTGGCCGGCTTTTGGGTTACTGTCGATATGTGGACCAAGAACCGCCGTCGCAAGGATCATAAATTCTCTCCTTACAAGAAGAAATGGTATCATTGGCACTATGTAAGCGGTATCTTCTTTGGTATTTTTGTTTTGGCTTTTACTTTCAGTGGAATGATGTCCTTGGCTGATGTGCCACAATGGATTCATAAAAAGAAAATAGAAGCAGATCCCGCCCGTGAGATGAAGAAGTTGAAAGTTGATCCGACTCAGTTTGGATGCGACTATCGCCAAGTTTTGGCTGAATATCCTGATGCGAAAGAATTGAGATGGAACTGTTTCAGCACTCATCCTTATTATACTGTCCGAAACGACAAGAACGAGTATAATATCGATGCCACTGATTCTATTGTCAAACCGCTTGAATTGACAAAAGATGAAATTGTTCAGGCCGTAACTGACTTCTATACCAAAGAGGCTCCTGAAGTTCGATTGGCCAACATGAAGGTTTCTGAATTGGATCATTTCGAGACCTATTTCAGAGAGCTCAAACACCGAGGCAAAGTGCAGTTGCCGGTATGGAAGATTGAGATGAACGACAAAGACAAAGGCGTGATTTATGTTCACCCGAAAACAGCACAAATTCGCTATGTCGACACGTCCGCTCGGTTAAAATACTGGGCATTCACGGCATTGCACCGCATGCGAATCGGTTTCTTGAACTCACACGGTACGATGCGAAAAGGGGTACTTATCGTGTTGCTTTTAGGCGGAACCGTTGCTTCAGCCTCGGGTGTCGCTTTAGGAATCAACTATTTAAGACGGAAATGTCGTAAATTAAAGAAATAATTATGACAAAGAAAACAGGGATCATCCTTACGAGTTGTTTAGCTCTTTTGCTTATTATCGGTTATTTGTGTTGGAGTTATTGGTTTTCTCCCACCCGAATATTGATTGTCAATCCATTGCCTTCACAAGCTGCTGACATTGCTCTGAACAATGACTGCAAACAGATTCAAGTGACCTGCATCAAAATGGAAGAATTGCATGACGTATCGC
>CAVJQR010000062.1:0-6289 GCA_963651605.1 Agathobaculum sp. | reverse complement strand
ATGTATGGACGAGGACTATTCTTGGAAGAAAACCAGATTGCCGAACTTGAAAAAGTAGCCGCAAAGGGGATCCCTGTTTTTACGAACTCCATACGAAACTTTAATTTCGTTGTTAACTATAATATTTCGCCGGAACAAGAAAAAACACTGCAAGCCTATTTGCAGAATGCTTGCCGACAAAATTATCGGAATGTCCTTCGATACATCCGGCAAATGGCCACTCCTCAAAAATGGGGAGCCACTGACTATGAACCACCTTTTCAACTTCCTCACAATCTTTACTACCATTTGGAATATGGACAATACTTCGAAACGCACGAACTGCTGACGGAGTATCTCAAAAAGAAAAAACTTTATCATGAGAACGGACGGACGGTCGGTCTCATCTCCGGCATCAGTTTTCCGACCGAAGGAAATCGTGCCCATGTTGATACGCTGATCTCACGGCTGACGCAAGCAGGATACAATGTGTACCCTATGACATGCAGCGGAAAAGCCCGCGAACAAATGGTTCGATCTTTACATCCAGACGCTATGGTTTACCTACCAATGGGCCGATTGGGAAACGACGAGTTTATCAATTGGATCCACCAAGAGAACATTTTACTCTTTATGCCATTCCCATTGTTGCAATCGACTGAAGAGTGGAAAAACGTAAACAAGCCCGTTGGTGGGGGCACTTTGACGGCACGTGTCGTAATTCCTGAGATAGACGGCGGCATCGCGCCGCTTTGTATCTCCACCCAAAACGAAGACAAAGAGGGCTATTTCAGATATACTCCCGAGCCTGAACGAATCAATTCCTTTATCGAGTTATTCTCCCGCCAGTTGAATCTGCGCGAGAAGCCGAACAACGAGAAAAAAATAGCCATCTGCTACTTCAAAACACCCGGAAAGGATGCTCTTTTAGCAAGCGGCATGGAGGTTGTTCCTTCCATCTACAATTTTTTGAAACGCCTACAACGAGAGGGCTATCGGGTGGATGGACTACCCAACAGCGCAGAGGAACTTCAGAAACGAATCTACCAAGATGGCGCTGTTCTGGGAAGCTATGCCAAAGGAGCTCAAGAGGCTTACTTGAAAACAGGACACCCTATTTGGCTTTCGACCCAACAGTACGAGACATGGGCCAAGGCTACATTATTGCCGGAGAAGTATCAAGAGGTCATTGATCGGTATGGTGAGGCTCCGGGTGAACTATTGGCCACCCAAGACAGTATAGCTGTTGCCTGTTTGCAATTCGGGAATGTATTGCTTTTCCCCCAGCCCCGCCCTGCTTTAGGAGACGATGAGTTCAAACTGGTGCACGGCATGCAGGTAGCTCCTCCGCACAGTTATTTGGCTCCTTACCTTTACATGAAAAACGGGTTTAAGGCCGATGCGCTGATCCACTTCGGGACACATGGAAACTTGGAATATACCCCCGGCAAGAATGTCGGACAATCGCAAGCCGACTGGTCGGATGTCTTGGTAGGCAACTTGCCTCATTTTTATTTCTACACCACAGGAAATGTCGGTGAAGGAATTATTGCCAAACGCCGTACCCATGCCATTTTGGTGACCTACCTCACTCCTCCCTATGTCGAAAGTGGAATACGGCAACGGTATAGTTCATTGTTGGAAGGCATTCACAAGTTGTTGGACAGCGATCCAAATGCCGAAGCGGGTATGATAAGCTTAGGATTACAGGTAAAAAAAGAGGCCATGAACTTAGGATTGTCCCGTGATTTAGGGCTGGATTCCATTCCGACGAAACCTTATTCGCGTGAGGAATTGGAGCAATTGGACGCCTTCGCGGAAGAGATTGCCAACGAGAAGACTATCGGTTCCTATTACACGATGGGTGTTCCCTACTCTTCGGAGGAGTTAATGACAACCACCATGGCAGTAGCCGCTGATCCATTGGCCTATGAACAAGCCAAACGCGATCGTGACAAAGGGAAAATCACCACAGAACAACTGCAGGATTTTTCATACATAGCCCATCATTATTTGCCAACAGCCAAGGCGCGTATTAAAACCATGCTTCAAAATCCGCCCAAAGACACGTCGTTGGTAGCAAAAGATCTGCAACCAGCTCTACTCTATCGGCAACAACTGGTGGCTTCTACAACAAATGAGTTCGATGCTATGGTGAATGCGTTGGCCGGGCAAACCGTCTATCCGGCCCCCGGTGGTGACCCTGTCTTAAATCCTAATGTACTTCCGACAGGACGAAACATGTATAGCATCAATGCCGAAACGACTCCTAACCCTCGAGCTTGGGAAGATGGCAAGCGATTGGCAGAAGCGACACTGAAACAATATATCAGCAAACACGGCGACTACCCTCGAAAAGTGAGTTACACTTTCTGGGCTGGCGAGTTCATCACTACGGAAGGTGCAACCTTGGCCCAAGTTTTTTGGATGTTAGGTGTCGAACCCGTCAGAGATGATCAAGATCGCGTAGTGGACTTGAAATTGATTCCAAGCCAAGAATTGGGAAGACCACGAATCAATGTTGTCGTCCAAATATCAGGACAACTCCGCGACATCGCAGGCTCCCGGCTGAAACTATTGACAGATGCCGTTCGTTTGGCCTCAGAGTCGCAAGACGATGCCTATCCAAACTACGTAGCATCCGGAACATTACTCCAGGAAAAGACCTTAATGGAGAAAGGTGTTGCCCCGAAAGAGGCTCGACAAATGTCGCTGATGCGCGTATTCGGACCGGTGAATAGTGGCTATAGTACAGGTATCATGGGTTATACGGAAAGTAGCGGCTCATGGGATGATGAAAAAGAGATAGCAGAGGGCTACTTGAACAACATGGGTGCGGCTTATGGCGATGATGAAAATTGGGGAAGCTTCCAAAAAGATCTGTTTGCTTCGGCATTGACAGAGACTGATGTCGTCATTCAACCACGACAAAGTAACACGTGGGGGCCGATCTCATTGGATCATGTGTATGAATTTACAGGTGGTTTATCGCTGACAGTCAAGACGGTAACCGGAAAAGAACCGGATGCTTATATGGCTGATTACCGCAATCGCAACAACAGAAGACTGCAAGAAACGAAAGAAGCCATATCCGTCGAAACACGTGCGACCGTTCTGAATCCAACATTCGTCAAGGAACGCATGAAAGGCGGTGCCGGTACAGCGCAGATGTTTGGCGAAATCTTCCGCAACATCTTCGGATGGAATGTGATGCGTCCGTCGGCTCTCGATAAAGAATTGTACAACGATCTCTACAAAATGTATATCGAAGATGAAAACAAGCTGGGCGTTTACGACTATTTCAGCCGCGTCAATCCTGCGGCCTACCAAAGCATGACAGCCGTCATGTTGGAAAGCGTCCGCAAAGGATATTGGAAAGCGACCGACGAACAATTGAAAAAAACGGCTGAACTCCATGCACAAATGACAAAAGAGCAAGGGGCTGCTTGTACGGAATTCGTATGCGGGAACGACAAATTACAGTCGTTCATCACAAATCAGTTGGGCGACCAGACCAAAGGGGCCTATAGCCAAGTGATGAAATCCACCTTGGAGAAATCCGCCGGAAAGGATATTGTGCTGAAAGAACAGCAGAAGAACAATGAACAGACAACCATCGACAAGCCAAAAAGCGGATGGGCAGTTGCCGCAGTGGTCGGTATCATCTTCATCGTTTTGGTTGTTCTTTTGCGTCGCAGAAACCGATTAAAGGAGTAAATCATGGAGTATATATTTCATTTTTTAGCCCTGTTCATCTTGATCGGATTCCTTTTCAAGGTCAGTTTCTACTCTTGGAAAGGGCGGATAGTGGCAGCTCTTGTTGCAGCCATCCTCATGCGCGTCATAGCGCCGTGGATCATTGAGTTGCCTCATGCCCAACTGACAAGTCTATTCACGCTACGGTCATGGCTGCTGAACCTATCCGTTTTCATTACCATCGAGGCCTCAGTCATGATAGGTTTCTGCTTTGACAGCATTGCTGCGCCCAAACAGAATTCATGGTACTATCGAATCCTCCATACTTGCCTCAGGCTTTACCCCGGGCTATTGGTGGTTGGCGTCTTGGCCTACCTCCTCTCCTACATATTATATACCACGCCCGGCATCGATTTTCAAGCCCTCCCATGGATGGCGTCAGGGGCAACATTACTGATCGTAGGGGCGGGATCTGAGTTGGTTCGTTGGGTATTGCCCGACCGCCCAATGCGTTTGGAGCTATTGTTCCTCGCCAATTTATTCATCATCATTTTAAACATCGTACTCACAGGCTATTAAAAAAAACAGAATATGGAAACAATTTCAAACACTCTCTTTTGGATTTCAAACGGGTTGCTGGTACCCGTTATCGTCCTTCTGCTACTCTTCTTCGTTCGTGCTTTGATCTTAATCGGCACATTCTTCGGCGAATTTTACCAACGGACGAAGCTACAGCAACGTTTCAATACACTATTGGAAGATGTGAGCCCTGAGAATTTCGAAGTGCAACTCTCGCATCTCCCCAAGCCTTCGCGCTTTGCCTTGACAAAATGTTTGCACGATCTCTATACACATCGCACGCAAGCAGCCTATTGCGAACGACTTTTGGCCAATTATGAAATAGAAGCAGACAAAGAGTTGGGAAAATCCAAAACATTCGTCAAGTTAGGCCCGATGTTAGGCTTGATGGGGACCTTGATCCCTATGGGACCGGCACTGGTAGGATTGGCCAATGGCGATATTTCATCCATGGCTTACAACATGCAAGTAGCATTCGCCACAACGGTAGTCGGCATGGTCATTGCGGCTATTGGCATCGTCACATTGCAAGTCAAACAACGTTGGTATGCACGCGAGCAGAATGACTTGGAATATCTTTATAAAGTATTATCCCAAAACTCGAACAATGATGAAAAGAAATAAACTGCTGCACAGCGACGACAACGCCGATCCGATGGGCACAATGACCAATTTGTTTGACGTGGCCATGGTCTTTGCCGTAGCGTTGATGGTGGCTTTAGTCACTCGCTTCAACATGACAGAAATGTTTTCGCAAGAAGATTTTACGATGGTTAAGAACCCAGGGAAAGAGAACATGGAAATCATTACGAAAGAGGGCCAAGAGATCAAGAAATATACACCAAGCGAAGAGCAAAACTCATCCGGCAAAAAAGGAAAACGCGTTGGAACAGCCTACCAATTGGAGAACGGAGAAATCATCTATGTTCCCGAATAATCTTTTTGAAAGATTAGAGTTTTGAAAAAGTTTCTCCCGAGAAAACTGCAGTTCATTCGGGAGAAAACTGGAGTTTCATGCCGAGAAAACTTTTCAAGACTCAGGAGAAAAGATTTTTAGAGTGGCCTATTGTTTCAATAAACCTCTCGACCGGTTTTTAGACGTAAGGCTTCGATTAAAGCGCCACTGAACGTGAAATGTAAAATGGCATTTGAAGCCTTGCGAAAGATGACCTACCATAGAAAGGTCATCCCCCTTTTTCTGCTTCGTAATAAAACTAAGGTAATGATATCCACCCTATCAGAATAATTCTGTCGGAACAATAGGACGAATTGTTTTTCCGACGAAATCGACGGGATATTGTGCTCCCTCTTTCTCCAATTGTTCGATCATCTGCTGAATCATTTCCCTGCATTTTGATGGATTGGCATGCGACAAATCGTTTCGTTCTTGCGGATCTGTTACCAAATCGTACAAAGCATGGTCAGGACGCTCCGGGTGCTCTGGATTATAATAGTAGATCAACTTCCAATTACCCTTGCGATAAACCGTAAAGTAACTGCCGTAATGATTATGCGGGAAGTGCATCAAGAAACTGTTTTCGCCCGTTTCCACATTGTTTTTCGTTAACAAAGAAGCCAAATCCGCACCATCAATCGGATGGGTGTCGGGTACGGTCGCTTGCGTTAATCGGGCCAACGTAGGATAGATATCCGTTATTCTTCCGAATTGGGTTTGAATAGATCCTTCCGCTATCGGCATTTTTTTCTGTACCTTGCTCTTGGCATCGGGATGAGCCCAGCTGATGATACAAGGGACGCGCATACCTCCTTCAAATTCTGTTCCCTTCTTTCCGCGCAAAGGGGCCGAAGATCCATAACCGCGAGCATCACCTAATGGAGCATCCGAGCCATTATCTCCCAAAAAGACGATCAACGTATTCTTGGCAATCCCCTTCTTCTCCAAATAATCCATAATATCACCCAGCGATTTGTCCATCCCTTCAATCAAGGTGGCGAAGTTTTTTGCCAAATCAGACTTGTCGGATGCGGCATATCGAGAGGAAAAACGCTTGTCTGCTTCGAAGGGTTGATGCAC
>CAVJQR010000061.1:8899-13537 GCA_963651605.1 Agathobaculum sp. | reverse complement strand
TATTGTATCTTTGTATCAGATTTTTAATCGTTAACGTAATAACATATTTCAATTATGGTAAGTTACAAAGAATTAGGCTTGGTAAACACAAAAGAGATGTTTGCTAAAGCTATCAAGGGTGGTTATGCTATCCCGGCATTCAACTTCAACAACATGGAGCAGTTGCAAGCTATTGTCAAAGCTTCAGTCGAGACAAAATCTCCGGTTATCTTGCAGGTTTCTAAAGGTGCTCGCAACTATGCTAACCAGACATTGCTTCGTTACATGGCAGAAGGCGCTGTTCAGTATGCAAAAGAACTGGGTTGCGAACATCCGCAAATCGTTCTTCACTTGGACCATGGCGATTCTTTCGAATTGTGCAAATCTTGTGTAGACTTAGGTTTCTCATCTGTTATGATCGACGGTTCTCACCTTCCTTACGAAGAGAACGTTGCTTTGACTAAGAAAGTCGTTGAATATGCTCATCAATACGACGTAACAGTTGAAGGTGAGTTAGGTGTTTTGGCTGGTGTTGAGGATGAAGTTTCTGCTGAACATCACACATACACCAATCCGGAAGAAGTTATCGACTTCGCTACTCGTACAGGTTGCGACTCTTTGGCTATCTCTATCGGTACTTCTCACGGTGCTTACAAATTCAAACCGGAACAATGCCACGTTGACCCGGCTACCGGTCGCTTGGTTCCTCCTCCATTGGCATTCGATGTATTGGATGCAGTTATGGAAAAATTGCCGGGCTTCCCTATCGTTCTCCACGGATCATCTTCAGTTCCTCAGGAATATGTTGAAATGATCAACCAGTACGGTGGAAAATTGGACGCAGCTATCGGTATCCCAGAAGAAGAATTGCGTAAGGCTGCCAAGTCTGCTGTTTGCAAAATCAACATCGACTCAGACTCTCGTTTGGCTTTGACAGCTGCCGTTCGTAAGGTATTCGCTGAAAAACCGGCTGAATTCGACCCACGTAAGTACTTGGGCCCGGCTCGCGACGAAATGGAAAAATTGTACAAACACAAGATCATTAACGTTTTGGGCTCTAACGATAAATTGTAATTCATCGGTTTATCACCCATATAAAAGAGGGGGCTTCGATTTGGAAGTCCCCTCCTTTTGTTTTATAACCAACCAGTTTCTTTACAACTACTCCCCATTTATATAGGAAGAACACCTGTATTCTGAAAAAGTTTCTCGGCACAAAACTGCAGTTCATTCGGGGGAAAACTGCAGTTTGGTCGGCATGAAACTGCAGTTTTCTCCGCAGAAAACTTTTCAAAACATCAGAACAGGTTGAAAAATGTTCGTCATGAGACAACATTTATCGGGGCACCATTTTGAAAAGCACGGATATTCTCTTCCGCGATCCTCATCAAACGAACGCGCGCCTCTTTCGTAGCCCATGCGATATGAGGCGTAAAATAGCAATGCTTTGCGCTCAGCAATGGATTGCCGGCCGTCGGGGGTTCTACCGAAAGAACATCTACACCGGCAGCAAACAAGCGGTCACTATTCAGAGCATCGGCCACAGCTTGCTCATCAATCAACGGACCACGACCGGTATTGATCAAGATGGCTGTCGGCTTCATCCACCGCAAAGCCTCGTCATTGACAAATGCTTTCGTGGCTGCCGTCAGCGGACAATGCAATGTCACGACGTCGCTCTGCCGAAAAAGTGCCTCCTTATCGACGGGGGTTATATAGTTCGGAAGTTCGTTTTGCTGCTTCGATGTGAAAGCAATCACCTTCATTCCCAAAGCATGTGCCACCTCAGCCACCCAAGCACCGATATGTCCCAACCCGACAATGCCCATTGTCTTGTCTGCCAATTCGATGAGCGGTGTATTCCAAAAGCAAAAATCACGGCTTTGCACCCATGCTCCGCCGCGGACCTCATCAGTGTAGTGAGCCACTTGGTTGGTTATGTTCAACAAATGGGCGAATACGCTCTGCACCACCGAGTTGGTACTGTAAGAAGGTATGTTTGTTACCACCACACCCTGCCGGCGGGCGGCTGCAATATCGACAATATTATACCCCGTGGCCAACACTCCGATGTATTTCAGCAAGGGCAACTGCGCAAGTGTCTCTTTTGAAAAAGGCACTTTGTTGGTCAATACAATATCGGCATCACTGCAATGCGGCACGATTTCCGCCGATGTTGTGCTTTCATACACGACACACTCGCCCAAAGCTTGGAGATCGTTCCAAGTGAGATCGCCTTGATTGACGGTCCGTCCGTCCAACACTACTATTTTCATATCTGTTCTTTTTTCATTTGTCCGATTACTATTCGTGATGATAGGGCTCATTGTTGAGGATCGTCATGGCCCGATAAATTTGCTCGACGAAGATCAAACGAATCATCTGATGCGAGAAAGTGAGTCGGCTCAGCGAGATCTTCTCGGCGGCCGCCTTGTAGACAGCCTCACTGAATCCGTAAGGTCCGCCCACGACAAACACCAGCCGCCGGGGCACACTCTGCATCTTCTTTTCCATATACTTGGCAAACTCTTTCGAAGTGAACTCTTTTCCCTTATCATCCAACAGCACAAGATAGTCGCCCGGCTGCAACCCTTTCAGAATCAGTTCTCCCTCTTTCTCTTTTTGCTGCTCTTCAGAAAGATTCTTGACGTTCTTGATATCGGGAATCACCTGCATCTCGAACGGAATATAATGAACCAAACGGTTGGTATATTCCTCGATTGCCTCCACAAAATAACGGGCATCGGTCTTGCCTATCACCACCAAAGCTACTTTCATTGTCTCCTCTATTTTTTAGAAGCAAATGTACAAATATTCTATTTCATCACCTATAAGCCAAGAAATAATCGTTATCTTTGCTGCAATACTAACGTTAATAATAACAGGATATGATGAAACGAGTACTTCTTATAGCGCTGTTGGTCGTTCAGACCGGATTCATGAAGGCGGCAGATATCACATCCATATCGGCAGCTTTTCAGAAAGGAGACGTGACAAGTCTGCAATCCTCGCTGGCCAACCAAGTCGATCTGACGATCGTAGATAGCAACCGTAAATGCGGAACACAAGAAGCCGTGCGATTGCTGCAAGATTTCTTTGCTGCCAACAAACCGGAATCCTATCAGATGGTTCACCATGCCGATAAAGGAGAGACGGGTTTCTTCGTGGCCAAAATGAAAGCGGGCCAACAACAATACCGCCTCAATGTGGCTTACGGTACGGAAAACAACCAACTCATCATACTATCCATCCGAATCGAATAAGAAAAAATATGGACGTAAAAGAAACAAAAGAACAATTGATAGCGGAGTTGATCCGCTTGGCTTTTGCCGAAGATATTGGCGATGGCGACCATACAACTTTATGTTGTATCCCCGCCACGGAAATGGGAAAGAGTCAACTCATCGTGAAAGAGGAGGGAATTTTGGCCGGCGTTGAGATTGCCGAGCAAATCTTCCACGCATTCGATCCGACTCTCAAGATGACAACCTTCATCAAAGACGGCGCACATGTCAAGAAAGGCGACATTGCTTTTGTTGTTGAGGGCAAGGTTCAGTCGTTGCTGCAAACCGAACGGTTGATGTTGAATGTCATGCAACGAATGAGCGGTATTGCAACGATGACACAACGCTACGTGAAAGTTTTGGAGGGAACCAAGACACGCGTCTTGGATACCCGCAAGACTACGCCCGGCATGCGTATCTTGGAGAAGGAAGCTGTTCGGATCGGTGGCGGCACCAACCATCGTATCGGATTGTTCGATATGATTTTGTTGAAAGACAATCATGTCGACTTCGCCGGTGGTATTGAAGCGGCAATCACCCGTTGCCATCAATATCTGAAAGAAAAGAACAAGGATCTGAAGATCGAAATCGAGGTTCGCAACTTCGACGAGATCCAACAAGTGCTCAATATCGGTGGAGTGGACCGCATCATGTTGGACAACTTCACCCCTGAAAACACCAAGAAAGCCGTCGAAATGATCGGAGGCCGTTATGAAACCGAGTCGTCAGGCGGCATTACATTCGACACACTTCGTCAATATGCCGAGTGCGGTGTCGACTTCATCTCGGTCGGTGCGTTGACACACTCCGTAAAGGGATTGGATATGAGTTTCAAGGCTTGCTAAGAGACTTCCCTACATTATATATATAAGACAAAAGAGAAGAAGCCTGTCTTGTGATAAGTTGGCTTCTTTTCTTCTTTCTATCCTTCTGCTTTCCACTCTTGGAATCCGCCTTCCGTGCGGATGAGCTCTATCAATCGGCGGAAGGTATCGTTTTGTGAGAGCAATCTCGGATTACCCACCAATATCATCTGTTCGCGGGCTCGTGTCAAGGCCACGTTCAATTTGCGGTCGATCCAAGCCCCATCCTCCTCGAAAGAGTTCTCCGTCAAGAACGCCAATTGATTATAGCGTTGCACCGTGAAGCCATAAATCATAACCTCCCGCTCACTGCCTTGGTATCGTTCGACGGTATCGATCGTGATGTCATACAACTCATCCACCTTATAAGCGGCCAACTCTTTACGAATCATGGCAATTTGATTCCGATATGGTACAATAATTCCGACAGATCGTGAAGAATCGAACACCATGCCACTCTTCCGATAGAGCTTCCATAAGCTATAGACCAACGAGGCTATGATCCGGGCCTC
>CAVJQR010000061.1:0-8889 GCA_963651605.1 Agathobaculum sp. | reverse complement strand
ACGAACAACTCTGATCGGGAATAGGTGCGGCCCAAAAGAGCAAACGATGGGTAGCCAATTGCCGTTCCATGTCGCTCTCCCACTCCATTGCGTAGTGCAACTCCGCTTGTTGATGGTGCAAAGGAACCGGCCGTAAGCGACTACCATAGAAAGCATGGTTGGGAAATGTCGAAACGGTCGGATGCATACGTCCTTGCTTCTCCATGCAATAGACAAACTGCGGATTGCCATCTTGCAAACGGAGTAAGCGTTCGAACAGCGAAGAGCGGCAATTCATCAGGCCGATGGCATTCAATTGAGGATCATCAACTGTAGATTCGCGCTCGGTTTGCATCACGACAGCCGGCAATTGCTTATGGTCTCCTATGAAAACGAACTTGCGAATGGCATTCTCCGCGCCATGTTTGGCCGAAAGCAGTGCCAACAGATGAGGCTCCAATATTTGAGAAGCTTCGTCGACAATCGCCAGGCCAAACTGCTTAAGTCCGAAGATGGCGATATTTGAACTGATGGCTGTCGTCGTTCCAACGAATACCCGCGTGTTCTCTATCAGCGACCGGACGGCATTCGCATTCATACATTCGCCGGCCCGTTGACTGAGTAAGTTCGGACGATATGCCTCCTCGCAAGAGACCGAACTGCCCACTCGCACAAAGTCTATTCCATGTTTCACCAGCTTGCTGCAAATCTCATCGACGGCGCGATTGGTATAGGAGACCAACAACACGGAGTTGTCTTCCTCCAACAAAGCCTCTTTCAGAATATTCACCAAGCCGAATGATGTCTTTCCGGTGCCGGGAGGGCCTATCAACAAGAAGTAGTCTTGCGCTTGTTTTGCTCTCAACACCAACTCATTAAACTCAGGGCTCGCCCCATTGTTGCTATAATCGCCCAGCAATGTCAATGAGGTATCCACACGGGGCCGACGTTGATCCAACAACAAAGCCCGACGTTCGGATGTTGCTATCAAGAAAGCATAGAGCGCCCGATAGAGGTATCCGAAAGAAGACTCCACAAAGTCGTGCTCAACGGCCCAACGATGGTCCGACGATTTTTCAAACAACGACCTGTTTTTTTGCGGAGCACGCAGCTTGACAGTGATCTGATCAGGATAAATATCAATCAAGTTACAGCGAAAAACCATCGTCTTGCGAACATCCGGCTCTTGCGACATGGGATAAGCATAGAGCAATACGATGTCGCCCGGACGGAAGTTGGGTTGAAAATCGTCTTCAGCCGGAGGAACAGACAACGTGATCAACGAGATGCCCGCATCCGAATCATTCTCGCCTTCCATCTCCTTTATCAGCAACCGGTCGTATATGTCGCCCGTCTGCTTCTTCTCTGCCAGCGTCGAGTTCCACACCGAAGAGAATCCACTCCCCTCCTTTGTGGCATTGCCCAGCTTGGCAAGAATCTGTTCTTTCTCCAAAAATGTAAAGAAGCGGTCGAAGTAAGCCTTTTCAAGTGGCGAAGCTTGTTGGATCGGGGTCAGCAACCGCAAGATTTCGGGGCGTGTATACCGCTCCCAAAGCGTGCCTCCCACTTGATAGACATTCAGCTCTTCGGGGGTAAGTTCAGCCAACACCTTTCCGGCTGCCCCCTCGCCATATTGAAACTCGCGGTAGACAATCTCATTCCGCAAACGGAGGGCACGAAACAGCAATTCGGGAGCCGGTATCTCCTTCATCAAGCCATCTTCGTATTTTGAATAGAGCAAGAAACAGGAAATCTCTTCATTCCTTTTATGATAATTATAATGTAGCAGCGCAAGGTAAAGCAACATCTGAACATAATGCTTCTCCACATGTTTGTTGGTTAGGAAATCTCGCTTGCCGGACTTCTGTTCCATCAATATGCAATTGCCCTCTTGCAACAAATCCATACGCCCTTGCAACCCCAACATCTCGCACAAAAAAGAGGGCTCCAACACGATCTTATCCTTATCATAATGGGGCACATGCGGAAATTGGTTGTGAATGATCCGCTCAAGATTCAGCTTCTGATTCCGCGCTTGTTCATGAAATGAAGGTTGCATATCGGGACAAACAGCCAAGTTCAAGGCGTTACGTTGAAAGAATCGTTGCACGCTCTCACGGTAAGGCAACGATGCCGTGCCGTGATAAACCACTTCGTCCAAAAGCTGACCGGCAAAGTTTCCCAGCAGGATAGCCTGATTGTTGACAGACGGCTTGATTTTATTGATCAAATAGGTCAGCGGGGTGTCGCCATAATGCTCGAAACAGGTAGCCACCGACGATATATCCACCAGATAATCAGGTTCAAAGATGATCAACTCGGGGTAATATATATCATCCTGAAGTCGCGGACGAATCAGATTGAGTTGCGTATGATCTGTCAACAGTTCCCGTATATAGCTCCAATCGCCAAACTCTTTTTGGGAATTGTAATCCACACGAATGAAGCCGGGATCCTCGTCTGCGCTCTTTCCGTAGATGAATTGTTCATCCCAAGTATCCACAACGATACGCAAATAGTCTGCAGCCAACCGCTTCGCCGGCTCCTCTTTGGTATAGACAGGGAGCAAAACAGCAGCAAGTTCTTGAGGAATAGCATCTTGATAGATTCGTCCGATAAACTCGGACAAGGCTTTCAAGTCGTTCGGCAATGAGGCCGTCAGTTTCGTTTCTTCCTGATCATACAAGCGGCGGCAATGCGAACGAAAAGCATTGATCCGACGATATTCGGCTCTCGTATAGCCCATCTGTTTGCATAAATAGTCCATACGCGCGAAGGGCCCGGAGAAATCCAGCGGATTGTTTCGGGTCTGTTCTTTGATAGCTTCGTTAAACAACTGATACAATTGCTGATAGCGCATCTTTATAGGCATCTGCTGTTGCCGTGCCACCGAGAGAATATCATGGAAGAATAAATTAGCATTGCCACCATCCATATAAACAAGATCGTTACAGATTGATTAAAAAAAATCGGCTTGTCTTCGTTTTTCATCCCCTTTCGGGAAAAGCAAATCCGTTTGTTTAAGCCATAATTATATTACTCCACAAAGATAATGGATTTATAACAACTTGGCAATAGGATTAGAGGCCCCGACAATGGAGAATTTCGGTCGGATATCCATGACTGAAAATAAGGGAGTTTTGAAAAAGTTTCTCCGCACAAAACTCGAGTTTTCTCCCGAGTGAACTGCAGTTTGTTCGGCACAAAACTGCAGTTCATTGCCGGGAAAACTTTTCGGAACTGTCCATCCTCTTGTTGAACCGTCGAAACCTTCTTGCTCAAAACAAAAAACCATTTCTTGAGCCGAGGGAAGCTATTGGTGGAATAAGACAGAATCGTTATCTTTGCATAAGATAAGCGGCATCCGGCCATTTGAAAACAGGTTTTCATTGCCTTCGGTTGCATTTATCTTTGTTGTGGATTAGAGAAAAAGAAAAGATGAAAGTTTGCATAGCAGAAAAGCCCAGCGTGGCACGTGAAATTGCCGAAGTCTTAGGGGCACACGAGCGTAAGAACGGATATATCGAAGGGAACGGGTACCAAGTAACCTGGACCTTCGGGCATTTGTGCACGCTCAAAGAGCCGCACGACTACACCCCGGAATGGAAACGTTGGGCCTTGTCTGCGCTGCCGATGATCCCACCACGGTTCAGCATCAAGCTGATCAGCAACCCTACTTATGAGCAGCAGTTCAAAGTAATCGAATCATTGATGCAAAAGGCAGAAATGATCATTAACTGCGGTGATGCCGGACAAGAAGGAGAACTGATCCAGCGATGGGTCATGCAAAAGGCAGGAGCCAAATGCCCCGTCTATCGTTTATGGATATCCTCCTTGACAGAAGAGGCCATCCGTGAAGGCTTTCAACAACTTAAAGAGCAGTCGCAATTCAACAAGCTATATGAAGCCGGACTCTCGAGAGCCATCGGCGACTGGCTTTTGGGGATGAATGCGACACGGCTCTACACGCTCCGCTATGGGCAAAACCGACAAGTTCTTTCCATCGGCCGAGTACAAACCCCCACCCTCGCCTTGATCGTGAACCGACAAGCCGAGATCGACAACTTCAAGCCGGAGCCTTATTGGGAGTTGAAGACACGATACAGGGATGTTACCTTCTCCGCCACGAAAGGAAAATTCAATAAAAAAGAAGACGGAGAGGCATTTCTGGAGATTGTCAAGCAGAGCGACTTCACCGTGACCGACGTATCGGAAAAGAAAGGGAAAGAGTATGCTCCGCGTCTCTTCGACTTGACCTCGCTCCAAGTAGAGTGCAATAAGAAATTTGCATTTACGGCAGACGACACGCTGAAGCTGATCCAATCGCTCTACGAGAAGAAGGTTACGACCTACCCTCGTGTGGATACCACCTTCTTGAGCGAAGATATTTATCCGAAAGTACCCAATACTTTGAATGGATTGGTCGACTACGCCGAGTTGACGACTCCACTGAAAGGAATCAAATTGCCCAAGACGAAGCGCGTGTTTGACAATAGTAAAGTCACTGATCACCATGCTATTATACCGACAGGCGTACCGGCCCGCAACTTATCCGAGAACGAGCGGAAAGTATACGACTTGGTAGCTCGCCGTTTCATTGCAGCCTTCTATCCCGACTGCGAGATCTCCACGACAACCGTCTTGGGGGAAGTGGGCCAAGAGAAGAAGGTTGATTTCAAAGTCAGCGGAAAACAGATCCTGAAACCGGGGTGGCGCGTGGTCTTTGCTTCCGAACAAAAGGATCCCGACCAGGAGAACAACAATGAAGAGGAAGCGGTATTGCCTCACTTTACGAAAGGAGAAAGCGGTCCGCATTTTCCACTTTTGAAAGAAACATGGACAACTCCCCCCAAGCCATACACCGAAGCCACCCTCCTGCGAGCCATGGAAACAGCGGGAAAGTTGGTAGATAACGACGAATTGCGCGACGCCTTGAAGGAAAATGGTATCGGGCGTCCCTCCACACGTGCCGCAATCATCGAAACCCTCTTCAAGCGCAACTATATTCGAAAAGAGCGAAAAAACCTCTACCCTACGGCTACCGGCACCGAGCTGATCAACGTTATCCAAGAAGAGTTGCTGAAAAGTGCAGAGCTGACCGGGTTGTGGGAAAAGAAACTTCGGCAGATTGAAAAAGGAACCTATGAAGCAAGAACCTTTCTGGACGAGTTGAAGCAGATGGTCAACGAGATCGTTCTCCGTGTATTGGCCGATCAAACGGGGAAAAGCATCACCATCGAAGAGAAAAAAGAAGAACCTGCCAAAAAGAAAAAAAAGGCAACCGCAGAAGGAAAGAGCAAGTCCAAAGCGAAAAAGAAAACAGAGACTACCCCAACCGTTCCCGTCTGCCCGCTGTGCGGTAAGGGAACAATCCTCAGAGGAAAGGCAGCTTATGGCTGCTCGGAATACAAAAACGGGTGTACATTCCGCATGGACTATGCCGGCTATGGCGCAGATCTGACAGACCAACAACTTATCAACGCCATTGAAACCTACAAAAAAAGCCGACAAGGCTAATTGCTTTATCGGCTTCTTTCTCTTATTTTTACAGATCCGTATCTATAAAATAGATACAGATCAGAGCAAGTTTCTATTATTTGATCATATCAAAGCCCGTATACGGAACCAAAGCTTTCGGAATACGGATACCCTCCGGAGTCTGATTGTTCTCCAACAATGCGGCAACGATACGCGGCAATGCCAAAGCACTTCCGTTCAAGGTGTGGCAAAGCTGGATCTTCTTGTCGGCATCACGGTAGCGACATTTCAAGCGATTCGCCTGATATGTATCGAAATTAGAAACAGAGCTAACCTCCAACCATCGTTTTTGTGCTTCGGAATAAACCTCAAAGTCGTAGCAAATAGCGGCTGTAAAGCTCATATCACCACCACAAAGACGCAAAATGCGGTACGGCAATTCCAATTTTTGCAGCAATCCTTCGACATGATCCAACATCTCTTGGTGAGAAGCCTTCGAGTGTTCCGGCTTGTCGATGCGCACCAACTCAATCTTGGAGAACTCGTGCAAACGGTTCAATCCGCGAACATCCTTTCCATATGAGCCGGCCTCACGACGGAAACACTGTGTATAAGCACAGTTCTTTATCGGGAGTTGTTTCTCATCCAGAATAACATCTCTGTAGATATTGGTTACCGGCACCTCAGCAGTCGGGATCAGATAGAGATCATCTACGTTACAATGATACATTTGACCCTCTTTGTCAGGCAACTGACCCGTACCATATCCGGACGCAGCATTGACAACTGTCGGCGGCATAATCTCCAAATAGCCGGCATTGCGCGCTTCGTCCAAGAAGAAATTGATCAAGGCACGCTGCAACCGTGCTCCCTGACCGGTATAAACCGGGAAGCCTGCGCCTGTGATCTTCACTCCCAGATCGAAATCAATCAAGTTGTATTTCTTTGCCAATTCCCAGTGTGGCAGAGGATCTTTCGGCAATTCTGTTTCCATACCGCCTGTCTTAACGACCACATTGTCGTCAGCGCCAACACCTTCCGGCACTTCATCGTAAGGGACATTCGGGATGGTATAGAGTAATGTCTGCATCTCTTCAGCAGCCTTCTCCATGGTTGCCTGCAGATCTTTGTTGGTTTCTTTTATTTCAGCAACTTTCTTTTTCGCTACTTCGGCTTCCTCTTTCTTGCCCTCTTTCATCAATCCGCCGATCGACTTGGACAATTGGTTTACTTCAGACAAGTTTTTGTCCAAAACGTTCTGAGTTGCACGTCTTTTAGCATCCAGTTCCAACACTTGCGCAATAGTTTCCTTTGCATTTTTAAAATGCTTTTTTTCCAAACCGGCAATCACTTTGTCGGTCTGTTCTGTAATCATTTTAAGTGTCAACATCTTTATTCTCTGTTTAATATTCTTTTTCTGCGCACAAAGATAACGATAAAAAGGACTTTACGTGTAGGGTGTTCCGAAAAAAGTTCCTCACTTTTTTGGGGAAAGCACCCGAAAACGGGAAGAATAAAGCCTAAGGTTCAAGAATTTCCACCCCTATTATTTACTTCCTCTACAGAGATCCGTAAAAAACAGCTTTACATTAAAATCCGCACATCACTTCGAAACTCGTCCGCCGCAAAGCCAACTTTTTTGATAATAGGGCTCGCTCAGTTGGCTGACAATCACCCCTTTCGAAGAACTGGTATGAATGAAGCGACCCTCTTTGAGGTAAATCCCGACATGATTGGGGGTCTTCGTCCGACCGCTACCCGTACAAAAGAAGACAAGATCGCCTTCTTGCAAATGACTTTTTGAGATGCGTTTACAATCGTTATATAACATATCTGCCGATGAGCGGGAGAGTCGTTTTTGATAAATGGTTTGATAAATCTGCGAGACAAGCCCCGAGCAATCCACGCCCTGTTTCGTAGATCCGCCATAACGATGTGGCACTCCGAGCCATCGCGCCCCCTCATTGTAGAGAAAAATATTGTCGTATTCTGTCACTTCCACACCATAAAGCCGTTCCAAAGCGCGCGGCCCTTTGAAGTCGGCCGGCAATGTAATGCGCTCTGCCTTCCGGCTGGCACACGAAGTGAGCAAAAGAAACCACATCAGCATCACGAAAGCCAGCCTCCCTTTTCGGCCACTGGCATTAGAAACTATCTTATATCTCCATCGGTTTATCATGAACACAAAGATAATACATTTTCAACAAGCAAAAAAAATCATGCCGATGAACCGAAAAAAAGATGCCGAACATTTTATAAAAAATACCCCATGATTTTTGAAAAAGGTCGGCACCTTTTTTTTACCTCATCAGCAGGTGACTAAATGAAGCGTCAACGTATTGAATAGTTATAGCTTTCGTTCCGACAAAAAGCGTGGCGCGGTCCGCGGATAAAGCATAAGCCAATGCGGTGATAGAAAAGACAAAAAACAAGAGAGCTATAGAAAAGATTGTCGGAATAGTATTAATACAATTTCTACTGTTCTAACCCTCAAGTTTTTACAGAAAAAAACCACCGGAAATTTTGTTATCGGTTTTATTTCATTACATTTGTATGAAAATTAAATGCAATCAATATGAAGCGCTTAAGAGGTTTATTATATGCGGTAACATTATGCCTGGCTTTCGGATGTACTTTGTCGGCCAACACGACAAAGACCGAAGGTGGGGAAGAGAGTTCTTCAACTTCTGAAGTAAAAGCCCAAGCGGAAGAAGAGATCAAACACTTGACGAAAGCCGATTTCCTGTCGCTTGTGTTCAACTACGAGAAGAACCCCGACAAATGGGTATACGAGGGAAAATTGCCGTGCATTGTCGATTTCTATGCCGACTGGTGCGGTCCTTGCCGTATGGTAGCCCCTATCTTGAAAGAGTTGGCCGGCGAGTATAAAGGAAAAATTGTCGTTTACAAGATCAATGTAGACAAGGAAAAAGAGTTGGCAAGTGTATTTGGGGTGCAAAGTATCCCCACATTCCTCTTCATTCCTCAAAGCGACAAACCCACAATGGGGCAAGGCGCTATGGACAAGGAGTCGTTCAAAAAAGCCATCGACACGATTCTGTTGAAAAAACAGTAGCAAATGGCCTATCAATTGCAGCATTTCGGATGGCAATTGCATCTTATGGATATAGACGGTAAACAAGAACCTTGGTTAAAATGTTAAAGTCTATATATTTGGAAAGAGTTTTCTTTCAAATAATTATTTTTGTAGAAATGATTGTTAGAAAGAGGGAAAGACAATTTTTTCAGCAAGGAAAACGGTTTAATCTTTTTTAGAAATAATTTCAAATAAGCTCTTAAACTCAACAATAGAAAAAATGTCTAACTCATAAAGGCAACGAAATTAAAACAACAAGGAGAAAAAGATATGAAACCTGCAAAATTGACATTTTGGATGATGATGCTTATCTTTGCTTGGGGTGGTAATACAGC
>CAVJQR010000060.1:1750-13588 GCA_963651605.1 Agathobaculum sp. | reverse complement strand
GCGCACCGCGATCATCGAGTATTTCAACTTTGAGCAAGGAGTTTTCATATCTGACGGCTACGTTCACAAAGAGATATTCTCCGTCGAAGACAATGGGCTCCGTAACCAATATTCCCTCTTCTCCATTGGAACGCATCGAAACGAATCCGTCCCTACGTAATTTGGCGAGTCCTGTGGATGTGTAACTGTCCCACATTATGTCGTTCAACCGGCGACCGCTCATATAAAAGTAGAGCGAGTCCCCCACAATCAGGGGCGCACCGCCTACCGACTGCATATTGCCCCAGTTCCAGGCCCCGGCGACCGGGTTGTTGGCGAGGAAGGGCTTGTGCGTAGGGCGGGAGAAGTGGAATCCGTCCCTCGAATAGCCCAGGCAGATTTCATTCCGTTTTTGGATGCCTAACTTCTCGCAAATATGGTTTTCCGGACCTTGCCAGACCGAATACTGTCCCAACATGATGCTTTCGTAGGCGATAACGTCGAAATTATAGATGCCCGGGGCTACATCTGGGAAATCGGGATGTCGCGGTTCCAGATTGTCCGGAGTAAACCAGAATACCACATTCTTGTCGGGAACGCCTTTCCTCACCCTGTGAGCCATGGATACTGCTGTCTCCGGATCTTTTGCCTCGAGATAGCTGCGCGACCGCGACGACACATGGGTTCCGTAACGCATCGACAGGCACCATACATCCCGGAACGGGTTGTAGAATACGGAGGATCTGTCGTACAGATCTCCGGATTGAGCCACACCTTCGCTCCAATGGATGCCATCGGAAGAATATTTGAGGATGAACTGCCAGCGACGATCGGTCGGACGACGTTCGACATTGAACATCTTGTACCGTTTGTCGGGATTCTTTTCACTCTTGTCGAGCCATATTGTTGCAGCGTCTCTGTTGGCCGTATCCACGATACACGTTCCTTTCATGATGTCGAGTTCCGGCTTTGTCCACGACTTGCCGTCGTCGGACTCGGCATATCCCGTATAAAAAGTCTGCTTGTCCTGTTTATGGATAGTGCCGGCTCCTGCAAGATACCACATTTTGAACTTTCCCTGCTTCTCATCATACCAGACACCGTCGCTGAAAGGCGCCGCGTACGGGGCTCCTTCAACGGTGTTCTCCCATTCGGCCGTCGGCTCAAGGACGGGGTTTCCGGTATGGAAATCCGGGGTATGATAGACAGGAACCAAATCCGTTTCCGAAATCAGGAAATTGTCCACGAACAACTGGCGTCCTGTATTTACCGGAATGACAGCCGGTTTGTTTTCCAAATAGGGAACCGGCATAACCGTTGCCGAATCCGGCTCGGTATAGCGCGGAGGCCATTGACAAGGGATGATGATCCCATTGTACAAGGCCGAGTCGTTGTCGCTACCGCTGCCCCCTTTGCTGCAACCATTGAGGCAAAACAGCGATAACGCCACCCAAAAGATATTTTTTATTATGCCCATATTATTTGTTCGGATTAATAAAGCGGTGAATTCTGTCTGGCATAAGGATTGGATTCCATCTCGTCAATCGGAATCGGCAGCCATTCGTGCTTGTTTTGGGTAAAGCCCTCAAAATCGGTATCGGATATCAGACGCTTGAAATTGGGATCGCTGCGTTCGAGTTCCTTGAACCGTTGATTCAATTCGCCCCATCTCAACAAATCATAGAACCGATGGCCTTCGAGAGCAAGCTCCAAAACACGTTCCTGTTTGACCATATCCAATGTCACTCCGATTTTCGGCATATTCGCGCGATCCCGGACCTGGTCAAATGCATCCTGCGCAGTGATAGTCCCTGCTTGTCCTCCATTCAAAACGGCTTCCGCATACATCAGCAGGACATCGGCGTAACGGATATATCTCATGTTGACACCGTGCGCTCTCGGTTGATTATAGATATACTCTTTGGTACCCGCTCCGACTCCGGTAATAGAGGTCGGGTTGTTATTTCGCATCGGCAGGGAGAGATCCATTCCCTTGAGAAACGCCGCTTTATAGGGATGAGTACGGGTGTTGGCTGCTGTAGAAAAGTCCTTTTGCGGATACATATCCTCGAAATGATAGCCTCCCGGACCTGTCAACCTTTGGCCGGTTCGGAGCTTTATAGCTGGATCCAGGTCGTTGAAGAACATCGTGCTGAACATGCGTATATCCGTGTAACCATCCTTGTCGACAGAGGCGACAAAGGTTTCGTAGAGCCAATCGTGCACAACGCCCTCGTATCCTACGCCCGTGCCGGGGAGCATGATTCCGCGCGTGTCGAAAGCAAGTCCCGAAGTGGCCATTGCCGGATTGAATGCGGCATTCTCTACATCCCCTCTGAATTGCAACTCCAAAACGGATTCATCGTTGTTCTCGTGAGCCACATCGAAGTTATGGCTATATTCGACAAGGGAATACCGTCCGAAGTCCCCACGGATTATCTGATCGAACTCTGCCGCCGCTTCACTGTAATAAGTCTTTGTCGAAGATCCGTATAACGGCTCGATGCCGCTGCGGTACAGAAAAGCCTTTCCTCTCAGAGCTGCTGCCGCGCCGGCCGTAACCCTTCCGACTCTGTCGCCTTTCCAATATCCCTTCTCCGGCAGGTTCTCCTTGGCTCGTTCCAGATCATGTGCTATAAAGTCCCACACCTCTTCATAATCGGAAACAGGGCGGGCATAGTCTTCCTGTCCTACGGGAGTATGCTTGATCAATGACACGTTTCTGTAGTTCGTCAAAAGATAGAAGTTGGCAAAAGCCCTCCAGAAATACGCCTCGCCAAGATATACCTTCTTGAGTTTTTGATCCTGGAACGAGACATTGTCTATCTGCTCTATGACAAAAGTCGCCTGTGAAGCAACAGAATACAACAACCCGAAAGGCTGCATTATCACATAATAGCTCGAATTCAAGAAAGAACCGTACATACCCGGCTTCCCATAGTCGGCGTTGGACGATGCCTCGTCTGAACGAATAATCATCGTTTTGGATGCGGAAGCCCCGAAACAACGCTGGGTCTGAATATAACCGTAACAAGTCATCACCGCCTCGTTAACCGCTTCCGGGGTGGAAAAATAGGCATCCATACTCGGCTGTAACGGATTGACAGCCAAGTCATCGAATACGTCATTGCAACTCGTCAGCATCAGAGTTGCAGCTGCGAACAATATGTTTTTTATTTTAAAGTTCATAGTAGTTGACATTTAGAATGAAACATTAAAGCCTACGGTAAACGTACGCGCATTGGGATATGAGTTCTGGTCGACCCCGCGGGCGAACAGCGTATTGGAGCTTACTTCCGGATCGAAACCGGAATATTTCGTCAGCGTGAAAAGGTTCTGTACGGAAGCGTAGACGCGAAGCCGGCTCATATGGGCTTTCTTCGAGATCCTTGCCGGCAAGGTATATCCCAGCTGTATGTTCTTAAGCCGGAAATAGGCACCGTCCTCGACATAGAATTCACTCGGGAGCGAGTTTCCTCCATCCGCATTGGTAACTTTCGCCACCGGAACATACGTATTCTTGTTTTCCGGAGTCCACGAGTTCAACACATCCGTAACCATATTGCCTGAATAGGTGAAGTAGTATTGGTATTTGCGTGCGTTGAAAATTTTGTTGCCGGCGACACCGTTGAAGAACATCGATAAATCGAAATTCTTATAGATTATGTCGATGTTGAGCCCGTAGCTTATTTTAGGGATCGAATTGCCGAGAATCACCTTGTCGTCCGCTGTTATAATCCCATCGCCGGTCTCTTCGTGAAACATAAAGTTGCCTTCCGCGTCGAATCCGTCTATCTTGTACCCATAGAACGACCCGATGGATTCTCCCGGCCGGGTTATGGTGGCCTTATCGTTAAACTTGGAAGAGAAATCCCCCGCTGTAATCGGCTGCACGTTCTCTCCCAAGGCAAGAACCTTGTTTTTGAGTGTCGACAGATTGGCGCTCAGGCTGAGATGCAGATCCCTGTTGACGGCCTTGTTATAATTCAGCATAAACTCCCAGCCCTTGTTTTCTACCGACGCCGTATTGACATAGGGCGTTTCGTTAGAAGTGTTAATCTCGAAAATCTGCCCGGAAGAAAGGTTCAGATTGATGTTTGCCAAAAGATCGACGTTCTTTTTATAGAAGTAGTTTGCGTGGAATGTCAGTTCATTGTTCAGAATCCCTACTTCAAGACCGACATCGGTCGTTTTGGATGTTTCCCATTTCAGGTCTTTCGTCTTGAGATAGGCGGCACGCCCGTCGGTAAAACGCACGCCGCCGGTCGTATATGGGATGGGACCGAATGCGATATTGTCGAAATTGTACGGCGACAGGAAGTTCGCTCCCAATTCCCCATACGAGGCCGTGAATTTGAGCAGACTGACGAATGTGCCTTTCAGGAAACTCTCGTTGTGCACATTCCATCCCACAGAGACGGCAGGAAAATATCCGACCCTATAATCTTTGTGGAACTTCGAGGACTCGTCACGACGAATGCTTGCAGACAGAAGATAACGGTTGTCGAAATCGTAGTTCAGGCGGGCAAAGAATGACAGAAGCGCCGCATTCTTTTCGTTGGAAGAAATCTTGCCGTCGACGTTCGTCACTCCTACGATATTCGGAGCTCCCACATCGTTGATGGTTTTGTAACTCTGGCCACGATAAAATTCGCGCATCCAGCTATGCCCGAGGGTAGCATGAACACTGTGCTTGCCGAAATCGCGGTCGAAATTGATCACGTTGTCCCACGTATAGTTCGACGTGACCCCTCTACTCTCCTCGAGCGAGTTGCGATTGTTCCCGTAATCATTATCGGGAGTGCCGTCCTCGTTCCACTTGGAATAATAAACCGGCGTGTGGGTAAAGCCATGAGATGCCGTATAGTTTCCGCTGAAGGAGGTGGTGAATTTCAGTCCCAGGATTATCTCGACTCCAGCGTTGAAACCTCCCATCACATCGAAATAGCTTGTATACTGTTCCGTAGCATATAATCCCGCAAACGGGTGGTTGCGGCGGGAATCCTCCGACTGGATATAATAATCCGGTCCCCATGACGAGTAACGCCCGTATTCATCGGTAAGGGGCAGGGTCGGCATCCCGATGTTGAATGTCTGCGTGGGGAGTCTCTTGCGATATACGAATTGCGCGTTCTCCGAAACAAAGAAACGTCCGAATTTCCAGGAGGAGTTGGTCCGGGCATTGTATTTCTCATAACCCGACTTTCTGGTCAGACCCTTTTGATCCAGATAGCCAAGGGAGAAAGAATAGTTCCCATGATCGCTGCCGCCCGATATGGCGATGTCGGCATTGTAGATCGGCGCATATTGTAGCCATTCCTTGACCCAGTCGGTGTCCACCGAAGGATCTGTCGGGTTCACGTTTTCCGGAGCGCGGGCCAATCCGCTGTTGTCGGATACCATATTCGCGAACTCGCGCCATTGTTTCGCATTTAGAAATTCCGGCGTGTTGCTTATCGTCTGGATGCTGTATGCAAAGTTCGCATCAACCTTGACACTGCCCTTCTGCCCCGTCTTGGTTGTAATCAAGACAACGCCATTGGCGGCCCTTGAACCGTAAATCGCGGCCGCCGCTCCATCCTTGAGAATTTGAATCGTGGCGATATCCGCAGGATTCAAGGTCGAAAGACCCGTATTGCTGAAAACACCGTCGATCACATACAGCGGTTCTGTTACCGTCAGGGATGCCGCTCCGCGAACAACGATGTTGACATCGGCTCCGGCAACACCTCCTTGCTGCACTACATCTACACCGGCCGCCCTTCCTTGAAGCGCAGATGCAATGTTTTGTGTCGTTTGTTTGGTGACGTCCTTTGCCGATACCGTCGCGATTGAAGATGACATCTTGGAACGATTCTGGGTTCCATATCCAATGACCACGACCTCATCCAAATACTTTGAGTCTTCTGCCAATGTGATAGTAAGCAGCTCTTTGTCTTTTGCTATGATTTCCTGAGGTAGATACCCAATGTAACTGACCACCAGAGTCGCACCTGGGGAAACCATCAAAGAGAACTCCCCGTTATAATTCGTGATAGTTCCGTTGTGCGTCCCCTTTTCAAGGATAGAAGCTCCAATCAGAGGCTCTTTCTGGACATCCTGTACGATGCCGGACACTTTTATTTGCTGAGCCGCACTCAGGAGAGGAAAAGCCAGCAAGATCACTAAAAGTAAGAATTTCGTTCTCATAATTAAAAAATTAAATTAGTAGCATATTGTTAATCAGCCTGTTAGCAGCGTATTACATAAGGTCTTACAGAGGATCATCATGCGGGGAACGTGGAAAGGTCCTTTGAAGATGTTCCCCTTGGCAGGTTGCGCTACTGTGCCGTCGCGATGCAGATAGCCGTACCACTCGCCGCACTCCCGGTCGGGAAAATGCGCATACGTCCAGTCGCTTACCTGCTTGTGCATGACCAGATATTTCTCATCCTTCGTGGCTTGATAGGCATAGAGCGTGGCTATGATAGCTTCGGTCTGCGGCCACCAAAACTTCATGTCCTGCGAGTAATCCTGTACTGGGAAGTTCTTGCAGTCCCTGAAGTTTATGATGCCTCCATGTTGTTTGTCCCAGCCCCATTCCCACGACCAGTCAAGAATTTGAAGCGCCATCCGGACAAGCTCTTTATCCCAGTTTCGGTACTTGGCTTCCTCCAGGATAAACCAGGAGGTTTCGATGCAGTGACCGGGATTGATAAGGCGGCCGTTGCAGGTATCTATAAACTCGCCCTCCAGCCCCACCATTTCGAGCAGAGCCTTAAATTCCGGATGAATGAAATAGCGGCGGATCGCATCAAGAGATTCATTGATCTGCGTGTCAAGTACAGGGTCGGAGATGGCTACTCGGATACGGGAAGCTGTGTTGATGAGAATCATGGTTATGGAATGACCGCGGGTCTGCAATGCAGGCAGATATTTAGGTTCCAGTAGACCGGGGGTGGAAAGGAACGTTCGTATCCGCTTGAACAGCTCCAATGCCTTGAAGGCATAGGCTCTGTCACCGGAGGCAATGGAGTATTCGGACATCGCAATAGCGGCAAAACACTCCGAGAACACATAACGACGCTTACGCAACGGGAGTCCGTCTTCCGTTACTTCAAAAAACATGCGTCCGTCTTCATCAAAGCAATGCGCCTCGATAAAATCTATGCAACTCTTGGAAGCCGCCAGCCATTCCGGATTCTTTGCCACCTGATTGTAGGCGAAGGCGGCAATGAACCCGAAGCGACCTTGAAACCACACCGATTTGGTGGTATCCATCAAATCGCCGTTTCTGTCAAGACAGGTATATACTCCGCCATTCTTGCGATCCATGCCTTTTGTCAGCCAAAAAGGCAAGATATTGTCTGTCAATTCTTTTAGATAAGTTGACGACCATTCTGAAAGATAGTTGTGTACATCCATATCAATCGTATTTATGATTAAAACTTATTGCACCTGTCGAAGAAGTTTATGGCTTCAAGTTCGGCCTTCATAGCAGCTTCTTCCTCATCCGTCATATTCTGGAAAGGAGTACGGTTCCTGCCCAGATCAAGTCCTATCAACTTCATAATACGTTTACCACCTACGATGTTGCCGCGATAATGACAAATGACGTTGATGACTTCTTGCGAGAAGTTCTGACGTTCGCGAGCAAGTTTAATGTCCCCTGCTTTCCAGGCATCGATGATACCGACAAGTTCTTTACCGTTATAATTGGTAGTACCTCCGATTCCTCCCCGGGCTCCACCCATAGCAAGACATGGAAGAATCGTCTCGTCTTGTCCGTGAAGCATATCGAACTTGCCGTTTTTATAAAGGCGGCATTGATTGTATTCATATATGCTCTCGAAGGTATATTTAATGCCGGCAAAATTAGGTACACGCCCGTCCACCGCTTCCAGCAGTTTCAGCATAGGCAAAAAGGCACCGTTGAAAGCCGGAATATGATAGTAATAGAACGGCAGTTGAGGTGCGCCGCAGGCAATCTCCTCAACATACTTCACGAGTTCTTCCACACGACCGATTTTCGGGAAAGGAGGAGCCATTGCGCCAATACCCCACGCACCGATCTTCTGTGCGTGTTCCGCCAGCATACGGCTGGACTTGACACAACAACTGCCAACGTGTACGATCACCTTGAAGCCTTCCGGCGCAATCGCGACCCAATGTTCGGCCAGCATCATCCGCTCCTCATCGGTGAGCATATAGCCCTCTCCTGAAGAGCCATTGATAAACACCCCCTTCAATCCGTTTTTCTGAAGCATATTTGCATAAGCTTCTATCGGTTCATAATTAACCTCTCCATTCTCAAGGAATGGGGTAAATGGAGCATCAATAAGACCATTAATTTTTTCCATACTACTTCACTGTATATATTACTATTACTGCATTAACATACTATTAATTCATTCCATATTGTCCGTTTGCGGGCGGAGAAAGTAAAGCTGGAGCAATAATGCGATCAGTACGACACCGCTCAACAAAGCAAAGCCGAATCCCAAATCTCCGCCATCTGTCCATTTTCCAAGCAACCCTGTCACCGCCGCGCCGGCAAAGACTCCGGTCATATTCATTATCCCGTATGCCGTCCCACGATGTTTCGCAGATACAAATTGGCATAATATCGGCATATTGTTCGCATCAAAAAGGCCGAATCCGATACCGAACAGCACTCCGGCTCCCACGACAGCAACAAAACTATCCCCGAGCCCCAACAGAATCAGAGCGGGTATCGTCATTCCAAGCCCGATAGCTCCAGTATAAACACGCCCGCGAACGTTAAATTGCACCCAGCGGTCCGATAAGATTCCGCCTACGATAACCCCGATAAAACAGGAAACGGCTATGGTGATAGTGGAAATAGGTCCGGCTTCCGACATCGGGATATCCAAGCTGCTTGCAAACAGGGTGGGCAACCAATTCTTAGTAGCCCAACCCGGGAGGCTCGGCGCTGCGAAATAGAAAAGAATGACCCAAAACGCCCAGTTCGAGAACAAGATGCTCAGACCCTTGAACAGCGATTCTTTGAGCGGTTTGTCTTCGTTAGTCTTTATCGATTTTCTGACAGGGCTTTCCCTGAGAGCCAATACCAGAATCAACGAGTAGGCTATACCTATTATACCGAACCAATGGAATGTCGTGTGCCAAGAAAACAAGGCGGCAACCGTGGCACCGAAACCGCCGATAGCCTGTCCAACGTAGAGCCCCGTCATGTGGATGCCGATGGCCAGCGAACGGGTTTTGTCTTGATGCCAATCGGCTATCAACGAAAGCGCTGCCGGAATATAGAGGGCTTCGCTTACTCCCATTATGGCGCGAAGGTAATACAGTTGCCGGAAAGTCTCGGCTTCGCCCATCAGAAATGTTACGGATGACCAGACAAACAGACTGCCTACCACCAACCACTTTCTGTTAAGCCTATCGGCTATCAAGCCAGCGACCGGACTCATAAAACCATAAATCCATAAAAAAATCGCCATTAACACTCCGAAAGCTTCCGCTTTATTCAGCTCTGCGATATCGACCTTCATAGCTTCCTGCATAGTGGAAAGCATCTGTCTGTCCATATAGTTCAGCAAAGCCACAACCCATAATAAACCCACGACCACCCAAGGGTATAGTCTTTTGTCTTTGTCAAATTTCATCATATAATCAAATATTTGTACTATTTCACGCGCAATTATAGAATAAATTTTATTATATTCCAAATAATATGAGAATTAATTTATTATATATTGTCAATTCGGACTTTCCCGATGATCTTCCATATTTTGCCGGTACCGATAATCGGGGCATGGGCATCCTCGGGAAACATTATCGCGAATTGACCCGGAAGCAGGTCGATATACGTTGTCGCGGGCTCTTTATACAGAGCGCAGTCCTCCTCTTTAGAATACGGTTTCACCATATTCCCGACATCATTCAACGGTTTCCAGCCAATGCGTTCCTCTCCGGAAAGCAGTATATGTACATCTATATAATCACGGTGTATTTCAAGCATCTGCTCCTCTTGCGAGACACATTCCGGATTTATATTATTAATGAACAGCTCATCGTTCCGTATAATATGCCTGCCAAAGCCAAGATTAGGCAAATCCGCTTGACTGACATAATCAAAAAGGGGCTTGAACAGAGGATGTAAAGCCAATATGCGCCCATAATCCTGAAGACTGGATACAATCATAATTTAAAGAGTTTAAAATCAACATTAAGTTAATAATACAACCGTAAAGATATACAAACTTTATTATATACAAGTCATTAAAACAAAATATTTTTTATATACGACCACGACAAAAACTATGGAGCACACATTGATTGTTTTTACAAAGTCTTGCTATCGGGTTCTTCGTCAAATACGGTATGACTATCCGGTAACAGACATATCTGTTATCAAAATCGGAAATTGGCTGCGAAACCGAAATACCATTGAATATCTTGGAATTTGGGAGAGTTTGTACAATCCGAATTTTAAACCCCTCGAATTCGAGGGGTTTAAAAAGGAAGCCGGACTGAATGCCGTATTCATCGAACAAGGTATGCCGCAGGGAGAACGGCTTGTCCAGCTCAATCGGATAGCCATTCAGCAGATGCGTGTATTGAAGAACGATAACGATAGAAAGTTGTTGAAATGAAAGAACTCCGCCTTATGACGGACAGCAAGACTGATTAATCATTGCAATCCAAGTTTGTGATTGCGAGCCTGTATACAAGCGCCGATTACTCCGGCCTTACCCAAAAGTTTTGAAAGTCTGATGGATGAGTCTTTATTGACCAGGTTAAGGGAGTACTTACGAACCGCAGTTTTTATCGGTTGCATGATGTAGTCTCCAGTAAGGGATAGTTTCCCACCTATTATAATAAGTTCCGGATTGAAGATATTAATCAGGTTTGCTATATGATTTCCTAATTTTTGTCCCATCTCTTCAATGATTTCAATGCATAGCAAATCCTCTTTATTGACCGCATCTATGATTTCATCCAAAGTCAACGGCTTGTCTTTTTGACTTGTCATCCGATGAGACAGGATCGAGCTTTCTCCACGACTCATCCTTTCCAACAAAATCCTATGCAGAGCAGAACCTGACACCTCCGTTTCCAGGCATCCTTTTTTTCCACAGTGGCATAGAATTTCATTATCAAATGCGTGTATATGACCAAGCTCTCCCGAAAAGCCCGATTTCCCAGTATAAATTTTGCCGTCCATAATCATTCCGATGCCCAGACCCCAGCTTACGTTTACAAAAATAATATTCCTTTCACCGTTGACATTACCTGTGAAGAACTCTCCATAAGTCATTGCGCGAGTATCGTTGTCGATGCTTACGGGATATCCGATCTTTTCCGCAAGAACTTCTGTCAACGGTTTCTCTGAGAAATTAAACAGACTGAAACTGTATCCGGAATCAGGGTTGACGCGTCCGGACACATTGATACCAATGTTAAGGATTTTCTTCTTATCAATATCGCATTTCTTTATAAAGTCTTTGACGTGTTCACACAGACTATCAAGCCCTTCGTTTGTGTTCTCCAATTGGTATGGAATACCCATCTCAAGACTCATCAGGTTTCCACAGAAGTTGATAAGCCCTATGTTGATTGCGAATTTATTTATATCGACACCTATAAAAAAGCCTGATTCCGGATTGAGTCCATATAAATTGGGGAATCGCCCTTCGCTTGTCTCCAATTTTCCGTAGCAGTCCAAATATCCTTCTTCACACATTTCCATAACAAACTTTGTTACGGTAGGGATGCTCAGATCCAGAACCTTTGACAAATCCGTTATTGTAGAAGAACCATTGTGTGCATAAAATGCAATGATTCGCTTCTTAATAACAGCATTCCTATCACCTAGCTCCAGCCTTTCCCAAAAAC
>CAVJQR010000060.1:0-1740 GCA_963651605.1 Agathobaculum sp. | reverse complement strand
ATGTAGTCATTTTTGATGGTAAAAATAAGTTTTTTCTCAGAAATGCACAACATTCAAGCGATAATATTTCTTAGTTCTCCAAAATTGCTAAAAAACTTAGGTATCTTTTATGTATTGTTGATTCATATTTATTTGACTTTATATTTCTGAATTTCTTGAATCATTTCCTTGACATCTTCTCCTACCTGGACGAAATTCTTGTACAAAATACGCTCCCGTTCGTCCCGTGACTTGAAAGTGTAGAATTTCGGAAGCGGCACATAAGCCGCTTCTTCTTTCTTTATCTCACCAATGTCGAAGTCGGTCTTGCAAAAGAACTTCGAGGTCTTGAACTCGTCCGCTTCCTGGATGTTCATCGAACCGTCTATGCCGGTTTTTGTCCTGATGAAATCCCTCGCCGTCTGTCCGCATATCCATCCGGTCGGCATATCGGAAATCTTTGATGCAGGAATAAGGCTGTCCATGTTCTCGTTCAGGTTAATACTCGTTTTGTCCCTGTCTATCGTCACGCCCTTCTTGAGTTGCACCACCTTGCCGAAGATGTCGCTTGACAGCCATTCCAGCGTCTCTTTCGCCCGCGCCGAACCGCTCACCACATTACCGACGGTCGTGATGATTTTCTGCATCCCGACGTTCCCGTAGTCCGCTTCAAGTTGCGGAAGTTCCTGGAATCCCAACGCCACCGACACCTTGTTACTTCGTGCCGTACCGATAAGGCGGTCTATCTTGTGGAAATACAGGGCAGGCAGCTCATCCACGATGATGCTTACCGGGATATTCCTGCCCTGTCCCGTGTTCACTCGGGTAAGCAGACGATTGATGATAAGGGCGTTCAGCGCACCGATGATGCTCTCCATTTCCGGATTATTGGCAATCAATAGGTAAGACTCCCGTAACAGGGTTCCATAAATAAGATGGAGGGTGTATCAAATGAATAAAGTTTGGTACATCCTCTTTTTTTTGCATTAATCCAATCCTATTCTGCCTGTAATATTACCCTTTTGCGTATCGGCCTTTCTTGCCCTTTTAGCAGTGCCCCAACTAAAATTGTAGGAAATATTCAACTGATAACCTCTGAACGATGCTCCATTGTGTACAGTCTGAACATAGTCACCCATATCTAAATTGGTGTCACCTCTTTTCTGGGAATCCAACAAATCAGCAATATTAAATCCTATATTCCATCTTTTGATTCTTTTGGAAAATGCTAAATTAACAAGAAGCGGGTCTTTTCTTGTAGCATTGTAACTTACTCTCTTGGCCGTACTTCCAGACGCCCACATCCTTATTGAATAAAACTTAGGCAAAGTCAATGACAGCATTACATTATAGGATAAAGAGTTGACAATATTGCTTTTTCCTTTAACACTGAATTCAGAAAAGTTATACGATGCAGAAAGCCCTAAAGCGAGCATATCAAACAGATATTTATTATAGTTTAAAGAGAGATCTGCCCCCTTAGAAACAGCTTCATTGGTATATGCCATATAGATAGTCCCCTCATCATCTGAGTACATATATGATGTTATCGCATCATCTGCATTGCTATAGCCGGCCGACAGGTTTATTTGATTGAACAGTTGTAAAGAAAGGCTATAATTATTTGTATAATAAGAGGTTAAATTAGGATTCCCAATCCTTACATAAATATCTCTTTCAGATAGATAGGCATTGGGATTAAGCTGATATATGGTTGGGCGATTGACCTTTCGTGAGTAGCTTGCACTTAACATATGACCT
>CAVJQR010000059.1:0-13703 GCA_963651605.1 Agathobaculum sp. | reverse complement strand
TAAATTGACAGTGCAAAGATGCATCGGAAAAATGAATCACGCAACTATTTCATGACATTTTGTTACCAAATAAATAATATTTAACTTTTAGACTATTCAAATACTAATATTACAAATATATTTCAAACATATTTCTATCATATTGTCAATAATAAATTAAAACAACGAAACACTATTTTCACATTAAAACGCAAAAACAAGGATATATATCGGATATATTCAACTACTTTTACAGTTGATTTGTAATAAATTGTTAGTCGAGCCTTTTACACACCGAAGATTATTTCTCGAAAAACGACACAGAAGAGAAAACAATCATAAAAGCATTCATTCCGACAATCTGTTGTTTCTGACACATTCTCGGAATGCTTTCAAAATGCGGCTCGGCATCTTTTCAAAAGTTTCTCCCGAGTGAACTCGAGTTTTGTCCCGAATGAACTGCAGTTTTGTGCCGAACAAACTGCAGTTCTATGCCGAGAAAACTTTTCAGAACTGCCGAACCAATTTCACACAAGAAAGGAACGATTCGCCTATTGCCGGTTTATTTTTATATGCTTATCTTTGGATGTTCTAATCATTCATCAAGAAAGAAAAAAGATATGAAGATATTGGTAGTGGTCGATATGCAAAATGATTTTATCGACGGAGCATTAGGAACAGCCGAGGCCGTGCAGATTGTGGATCGTGTTCGGGCCAAGATCGATTCGTATAGCACGGCCGGCAACCGGGTGATCTATACGAAAGACACGCACACAAACAACTACTTGCAGACAGCCGAAGGGCGTCACCTTCCGGTTGAGCACTGCATCGAAGGAACCAATGGGTGGGAGATTGCGCCCGGTCTCTATCGCGAAGGGTGCGAAGTGGTCTGCAAACCGACATTCGGATCGTTTGCATTGGCGGAGAAGATCGGGGCGATGACGAACGTCGAGGCGATTGAACTGGTGGGATTGTGCACGGATATATGCGTCATTTCGAACGCTTTGCTACTGAAGGCCCGCATGCCGGAAGTGCCCATTGCCGTCGACAGCAACTGCTGTGCGGGCGTCACACCGGCAAGCCACCGGAATGCGCTCGATGCCATGCGGATGTGTCAGATCACTATTCTATAACGCCTTCTTTTCGAGACGGATAGCAACATAATGACAGACGAGCCGCCCTTGGCCCGCGTTTAACTCAACTTTTTTCTTTACATTTGCAACAAAGAAAACGAGATGGAAATATCAATCATCATACCAGTATACAATGTGGCCGCCTATTTGGAGGCTTGCTTGGAGTCGGTCCGCCAACAGACGTTTGCGGACTATGAGGTGTGGATGATTGATGACGGATCGACCGACGGATCAAGTGCCATATGCGACGCATTTGCCGCGCGCGACAACCGCTTTCATGCGGTACACCAACCGAATGGAGGCGTAAGTTCGGCCCGCAACATGGGGTTGGAGAAGGCAAACGGCCGATGGATTTGCTTCATTGACTCGGACGACACCGTAGCCCCCCACTTCTTGCACGATCTCCATACTGCCGCCGATGGCCACGAGGATACGCTGACCGCGCAAGGATTCAACCGCATCTATCCGGACCATACAGAAGCCGTAGAATACGAAGATGAGCTTTTTACGAAAGAAAATATGGGAGATGCTTTCGAATTGCGGCATTTGAACAGGCAAGCATATCTGTGGAACAAGCTGTTTTATCGGGCACATATTGAACAACATCATTTGCGGTTTGACCAAAAGATTCACTATGCGGAAGATGTAATTTTCGTATTGACCTATCTTTCCTATGTGGATCAGCTTCACACCATACGCGGCATCTCCTACAACTACGCTATCCGTCAAGGGATCGGTTCTCTATCGCAACGCATCTTCTCTTTTGAGAGCGAGTATGCTTGCTACGAGGCATATTTCAAATGTATGCAACGCATTGCGCAACGCTTTTCTATCAAAATGGAAGAACTGCCGTACGTCAACAATGTCATCTCTGAATATTTGGTAAGAAGAAGCATAGGTTCTCTCTATCAGAAGAGCACCGCCCAACCCAAAGAGAGGCGTCTGGCCATCCTACGGAGCCTTACCATTGAACAAATTGCATTCTTGAAGCGTTATTATCGGCAATGCGGTTGGTTTCATAAGGTAACAGTATGGCTCTTGGATGCCCACCAATATGAGCTATGCGATGCTTTCAACCGGCTCCTGACCTACGGTAGAATCATAAAACATAAACTGTCATGCTAAAGAAAATCGATATAGCTACCTGCCATACACTCCTACTGCAAATAGCCGAGACCTTCGATGCCATTTGCCGACGTCACCAACTGCCTTATTATATGTTGGGCGGTACGATGTTGGGAGCCATACGGCATGGTGGATTCATCCCCTGGGACGATGATATGGACTTCGGCATTCCGCGGCCATTCTTCGATACCTTCATTCAGATTGCCAAGAAGGAGCTGCCCGAAACGATGGAGGTCGTAGGGCGGAGAGAGTCGCCCGTCGCCAAAAAAGGATTTGTCAAAATACAAATAAAGGGAAGCAAAGTACTCGAAAGGGTGTTTGATATCGAAGAAAAATCGGCATATAACGGCATTTCCATCGATGTTTTTCCATTGGATGGAGCGGATCGTCATTCATTTATGGGGAGGTTTCGCATAAAGACCGCCTTCTTTTTGGAACGTTTCCACGAAGCCCAATTCTGCTCGTTGGCCATCCGCAAAGGAAAGAAGAAATGGATGGCTGCCTTCATCAAGGCTTTGCCCATCCGAGAAAAGGACGTGGCCGCTTTCATCGACCGATGGATTCAGCACGAAGCGTATCAAAACTGTCAGGAAATAGCCAATTATTACGGCCATTGGAAAGAGCGCGAGGTGATAGATCGCACCATCTTTGGCGAACCGATCTCCTACTCGTTCGCTCACCTTCAGCTATTGGGCCCGTCCAATGCCGATGCTTACTTGACAGCGCTCTATCATAATTATATGGAGTTGCCACCCAAAGAGCAACAACTCACCCATGCCGATGAGATCTATATCGAAGTGCCGGAAAAGTAATCCCCAAACAGCTATAACAAACAAGGGCAGCCTCATCGCGAAACTGCCCTTTGTCGTTTATATAAATATGTAGTTTTACTTCCGTAATTCCTTCTTGAGATCCACCCAAATGGAGGAGATGATATATTTCAACGAGAGCCATCCGGCAGAAACAAAGATGGTAAAGACGATAATGCCGATAGCTGCGTAGAGTTTGCGTGGAGCGACCGGAGCAAACTTGGCATAGGGCGTGTCCAAAATGCGGGCCCGCTCTTTTCCTTGTCCGAGAGTCAACTCAATATCTTCCTTCTTCTGCAACAATACAAGGTAGACCCCTTGGAAGATTTCCTGCTGACGTTTCAAATCGACATAGACGCGTTCCTGCTGCGGCACTTCTCTCAGTTTGTTGAGCAACTGCTGCTCTTTGTTTTTCAAGTCCTGACGAGTGAGATCGATGCTCTGCTGCGCATTGTCGATCATCCGATAGACGCTTTCCCGAACACGGTCTGCCTGTGCCGAGAGACTTGCCACCATCGGGTTCTTCTCGCTCGAGTTGTTGATCACTCGTTCGCGTTCGACGAGGATTTGATTGTAGGTGGCCAAATCGCCTCCTGCCTCACCTGTTGCCGAATAGAGAGAGGGAACGAGCTTATATTTGTTCTCCGGATTACGAACAAAATCGCTCATTAACTTGATGAGATGCGATTGTGCTTCGAGCTCGATCAGCTTCGTTTCCAATTCCTGCATCGAAGTGGCATACATCTGTACGTCGTATTCCACCATCGTGATCTTGTTCTTGTTTTTATAGTCTTCGATGTTGGCCTCCACTTTTGCCAAATCGTCCAACACGGACTGCAGACGGGTTGAGATAAAAGTCAATGTTTTGTCGCCAAGATCCATCTTGTATTTCTCCGCTTGTGCATTGTAGCAGTCAATAAGTGTTGCCAACATATCTTTTCCACGCTGTTTTTCATAGTCGAGACAGGTCATCTGCAACACGTTTGACGACTTGGAGTAGTCTTCAATATTAAACTCTTCTACGAGACCTTCCGCAACACTGGTCGGAGACTGTATCTTAGCTTCAAGTTCGAATGCCGAGTTGCGAGCCTCAGGTATCGCATAATCGACTTTCAACGTATAGCGTCCAACCTTAATTTCTCCGGGGAGTGATTCCAAATCGAACGAAGCTTTTTGCTTTTTGAACTTGGAGAGCTTCAATTTCGAGTCGATGTGCATCTTGCCCCCTGCCTGATGTTGGAGCTTCAACTCGATAGTATGCTCCATATTCGCCAAAGTAGCAGAGTCGCATGAGATGACGATCGGCACATCTCTATAGAGTCGATAGCCAAAAGAGAAGGGTTCCATATAATCGACATAGAGACCTAAGCGCTCGACCATCTCGCGAAACAGTTGGTTTGATGTGATGGTTACAAACTCATCGTCGAGATTAATGGACGATCCACCACCGCCGCCGATACCAAACGACTTCATGAATCCTGCCGCTTCGCCCAAGCCTATACTGCTTGAAGAGAAGGCATCCTTATCGTCTTGCACCAAAATCTGCGCAGTTATCTCGTAGGTCGTCGGATAGATCACCAAGTAAGCAATGGCCATGACCAATGCAACCAAAGCGGTTCCCCCGATCAGTTTCCAATGTGACAGGTAGCTGATGAACAAAGAACGCAAATCGACTGTCTCGTTATCTTTTTCTTCCATATTTTTTCTTGTTTATTTCGTGATGGCCAATATAACAGTAGTGATGACAGATACGGCACTCAAGATAGAAGAGAAGACCGTGATGCTATATTGTTGTGCCTGACTATATTTGGCATTACGCTTCTTGGCATCGTTCGGTTCGACATAAACCACATCATTTTGTCGCAGATAATAGTAAGGTGATGAGAACACCGAGGGGTTAGTCAGGTCAATTCGTCCGAATTCCTTCTGACCATTATTGTCGCGGATCACCAACACATTCGTTCGATTTGCATTGATAGTGCAATCGCCCACTCGACCGATGGCTTCCAAGATCGTGAGACGGTCGTTCGATACTGTAACAGCTCCCGGGCGAGCGATCTCACCCATCATCGTCACCTTGTAGTTGACGATCTGGACATTTACGTTGACATCTTTCACATAGTTCTCAATTTCCTTCCGCAATGTCTCATTAGCCTCCTGTTTCGAGAGCCCTGCGAGGTGCACCTTGCCGAGGACGGGAAAGATAATATCCCCCTCTTTGTCCACAAGATAGGTCTGTAACTGTTCGGCCGGCTGTACTTTTTCATCGCCTTCCTTGGCGTATGCATAAACAGGCGGGTTGAAAGGTGTGACAACGGTCGGATCCCATGCCGTAACGGTGATGCTCAGTCGATCGTCCGGACAAATCTTTGATGAATAATTTTGGGTCATCATCTCCTTTTGTTCGGCCGTCAAATTATCGATTCCTTGAAAATAAGTGACATTCTTAGGCACAGAACATGATCCCAAGAACAGCAACAAACAAGTTACTATTGCGAATACGTTTAATTTCATACTATACATGATTCTTCAATGAAGGTGCAAATATACGACTTTCTTTTTAGAGAACGTTCATCACCTTCTTATATTGTGTAACGGATGAAAATCTTGTTTCTATGCATTATTGCTCACGAACGGTAATGCCCACGGCCGGTTCTTTGGATTTGTCAACCAACTGGCGAGGTTTGACAGTGACCTTTCCGCTCACCAACTCCGGAATATTGAACGACTCCATGCAATCATCGTAGTAACTGCGCCGGGACTGTGGCAACACAAATGGCTTGCTGACACGACCATCTGCCGTGATATGGGCAAAGAAAGGACGTGTATAGAGTCCGTCCATACGACGACTCGAAAAAACAAACCAGCGGCTGTTGCTACTCCACGAGTGGTAACTCTCCACGTCATCGCTATTCACTTCCGCCAAACAGCGATGCGTCTGTTGCTTCATATCATAAAGATAAAGATCCGCATCCTTATGCCATATTGAGAAATTCCCATAGTCGGAAAGCGTATACATCAAGTAGCGGCCATCGGGCGAGATACGAGGAAACGATACACTTTTTCCATTTGTCGGAGCAGAATAGAGCGTATCCACTTCCGAACCAAACGTACGAGTGGCCGGGTCGAAGGCAATGGAGCAGAGACTATACTTCACCTCTCGAAACTCTGTCGGAAGCTTTCGTGCCTGAGCCGTACAGAAATAGAGTCGTTTGCCATCGGGCGAGAAGGTAGGAAATGTTTCGAAATTTTCCTTCGAGAAGAGGGCCGCCGTGGTCAATGCCTCATGCCGTTCCGTGTCGTAGACAAGCACATCCGACGAAAGGTCATACACCTCTATACGATTTTTGTCGATCGAATGGAAAAGTTGTCTGGTATCATTGGACGAGAATGCCACGAATCGTCCGTCGGGGTGCCACGATGGATAGGTAAATGCCAAACCCGTCTGCTCAATTTTCGTATCCAATTTCTCTATTTTGTCACCATTGACAATATAGGTTCCCGCCCATTTCTGACGCATATGAAAGAGGAAATGATCCGGTTGGCGATTGCAAAACGAGTGGCAGTTCATGCAATTCTCGTCCGTCTGTCGATTTTTCAGCACCACACTCTCGTCATAGGTAGCCAACTCTCGCTGGTAAATTCCAAGACCTTTCCAAAGTTGATAGCCCGGAGCAATGCGGCGATAGGCCAGATAATCGTCGATCGGATCAGACGAAACATAGAGATGGAACGGTTTGTATGCAGTCCATTTCCCATTTTCGGCAGCCAGCACTTCCACCTCAATCGCCCCTTCTGAAGCGGCTACTTGCAAAAGTTTACGCCATTTTGACGAGGAGATCGCAAAGGTGCCGTGCTGCATTTTCACTTCGAAGTGGGTATTTCCGCAGGTGAAGCAGGCCCAAGCATCAGCGATGTTGCTATCTTGCAGCCCGAAATGCAACGGAGCTATATTGGGCGGCAGCGTTACCTCTGTATAATCGGGAAAGATTACAGGGAAAGTATCCGCCCGGTTGTTTGTATCAGGGGCCTTTCCTTCACCGCAAGCCGTCAGCAGCATGCAAGCGAAGCAGACCCACATCATGATCTTTTTCATATCTTGTCTCTTCTTTTTCATAAATTATTTCATCCCAGAAACCTATCCGAATAGCGAACGTTCAACGTCTATTCGAGTTAAACATCAGATAATACCAGAAAGTATCGCCATAGCTTCGACGAAGCAACCCCGCCAATTCTTGCCGATTATTAGTAGAGATAGCCTGCGCCTTGAGTTCGGCATAACGGGCCACAATCTCCTCATCGAGCGGATACTCTTTGTAAAGCTCCGGCGTTCTGTCGAGTGCCATAAGAATTCCTTCTTGAACAGTATGCGGCAACTTGCCCTCAATGGCTTCAGGCTTGAACTGATTGACCACAGACATGAAGTTCGAAAAGTCGCATGACAACAGATAATAGGCCACGGTATACTGATACGATGCCCACGACTTGGCCGGATTGGCAAAGAGCGGTTCGACTACAGCCGGCAAAAAATTACTGCCCGAGATCAGCACCGCACTCGTATCTTCTTCCGCAAAGAGCAGTTCACGCTTTGCTCCCAGCAGAGGATCTTCTTCTACTTTCGCATCATCGTAAAGAAAACGACGATGGGAAGTGGCCCAAGTACGATAAACAGGCGATTTTTCAAGGAGACGGATATATTTCTCCGCTACGGGATATGCCCCCATGATCAAGTTCGTCTGCACCAAGCGTTGTAACATTCGGGCGCTATGCTCGCCGTGCGCACTCACATCCGCCTCGAATGCCATGCGTTGAGACATGGCAGTTGTGCCGCATGTAAAGTAGAAATCACTAAGCAGCACCGATATATTTTCCGTATTGTTCCATTCAATGGACAATGCCTTTTCCGAACGGATATCATAACGGAAAAGGTCTTCCAACAATCGTCCTTGCTCCACCAGCGCACGACTCAAGAGCGACATGTAAAGGTAGTTGGTCAGTTTTCCTTTACAGTTCTCCTCTATTTTCTTCCATTCTCCCATGCGCGAGTAATGGTCCAAGGTCATGAAACGCAAGGATTTGCGATCTATACATTTCATAAATCCGGCACTTCCTCCACCCCAGATAAGTATTACCAACAGGGCAAATGTCACATAAGTTTGCTTGGGTGTAGGTGACTCTTTCTTTTGTGGCAGGAAATGCGCAATCAGACATACCACCAACAAGGCTACCCATGGCGCATATATCGCATTGGGTGCATCTAGTTTTCTGATATAATAGTAGGTAGGCAACCATGCCTTACCGAATGGATTGGCCAAACAGATATGGTAAATATAGGAAGCGGCAAGTGCGGCTTCAACCAACAACAGGATACTCCCCCAACGTTGTTTGGCACTGTTGGCCGGATGTTGCAACTCAAAAAGGAAAGCCAAAAGTGCGAAAAGCGAATAAACCGGCCCGGCCCACCACGCCAACCATACCGTCAAAACTATGCCGGCCGGCAGACGAAAACGATAGGATGGAATCGCACTATACCCCCATAGGGCAAGTAACATCATAAAAAAGGCGACATTTCCGGACTGATAGTAGTTGAAATCGACCATAATTGGTACTATAAACAGCGCAGGGACCCATCCTAAGAAGGAGATCCACCGTACAGTGGTCAATTTCCGCAAGAGGTGGCCCACCAAAAACGCCACCAAGGTAAGAGCTATTCCCGTCACGATGGCACCCACCATCGGCGTACCGAAATATTGGATAACGCCTTCGGAAATCCATTCCGCCACACCTCCGAACGACGTAAGGTGGTCGGAAGCGTATACAGCATCCCACAAGAAGAGTTGCCCCTGCTCGATGTAGTAGAAATAGGGTTGGTAGACCAGCTGCAAGAACACCACCAAGCAAAGACCGGTCAGCACCGTAAAGAGTATATTCAATTGTTTCATGATCTCAGTTGTTTAAGGTTATGGGGAGAGAGCCGACCACTTTTATAGAATATGATACAAAAGCCCACACCACAAAACTCTTGCAAATATAAAAAAATTCCACTATTCCAACTCTCTGTTTCCCGCCTTTTTGTGCCACTCTTTCGAGAACGATCACAAAGATTGGGCAGAGCCTAAAAAACATCTCCCGTGTTTTGAAAAAGTTTCTCCCGAGTGAACTGCAGTTTTCTCCGCATAAAACTCCAGTTCACTCGGGGGAAAACTCGAGTTGGGTGCCGAACAAACCGACATATTCCCTGCAACAATAAAACAATTCCTCCCCAAAGCCTGTTCAAATGCTTTGGAGAGGAATTATATCAATAGCTGACGGTTGTCAGATACTTTCTGTCAATAAAGTCTGATGCATCGCCAACCTGTCGGGGGATTACTCCTTTTCTCCGAAGTCGGATTGCTGCTTTTCCACCTCTTTCAGTTTCAATGCGTTCAATTCCTTGCGCAACTGCTCTACCTCCCGTTCGGCATCGGTCTTCAAGGAAGTGGAACGGCCGGCCGAAACAGTGCCCAATGGAATACGGGCAGCCTCGGACGCATCATAGATCAAAGGACAGGTTGCCGGCTTCGATTCAAGTTCCAATTCTCCGCTTATCGGCATTTGTGAACCTTCAAACAAGACACTTGCCGTGATCCGTATCTTGCCAGGTTTCAATGTAGACTGCACCAAAATGGGGGCGGTTCCCCATTTCACAGGAGCAGGATTGGCTAATACGTCAGAACCTCCCAACAAACGTCCTTCTCCTTCGATAGAGAAACGGATGAAGTAGTTGTTCAGCCGTTTGATGTTTCCGTTCTTATCTGCAACAGCGGCCACTACCGTCACAAAATCGGATCCGTCGGCTTTCAGATCAGTACCCTCGTTGTCTACCCACAACAGTATCTTTTCTGGACGGCGAGCGGGCACCACCTTGTGTGTAGCCACCACCTTGCCATCCATCAATCCATCGGCAAGAAGATAAACATCGTCTTGCTTTTGAGCTCTGGAAAGGGCTTTGTCGACCATAAAATCGTAGACATCAGGGAAAGTTATGACCGGCGAAGGCATTCCTTGTCGGTTCTTCTCTTTTTTATACGTATATGTCTTCCCATTCTTGTTGAACGTCAGGCGGACTTCATCGCAATTGGAATAGACCGTTACGTCTTTGCCTGAAAAAGGTGTCATCTCATGCGCAATATAGACCATCGGCCCACTACCCGCGATTTGGTCATCTTTAACGGCCGGACGCTGTGCCATAAACATATAATAGGAATATTTTGGCTGACGGAATACATCCATCAAACCGCCATAGAACGGATCGGGATGATAACCGCGCTGATGATCAAACGAATGCCAAAGGCACCCTCCGACATGCTGCGGAGACTGTTTGTAAAGAACATCGTAGCTGGTCACCGGATATGAAGGAGAGGCATAATGCCGAGCCTGTACGCGCATGGGCTGCTCACCCCAATTCCGAGCCACTCGACTGGGCGAGTTGTGCGAGCTCCAATCGTCTACATTATCGCCCCATTCACGGGTGAAATAGGTCTTTGAGGGATCGAATTCTTTCGCTGCATCTTGCATATCGGAAGGATGAGCGAAATAGACAGGGAAATTCTCATGGCCTCGTGCTCCGCTATCACTCCCGGAATAACAATATGGATAGGGGTATTCAGCGTCGACAATATCCCGTGTATTCTTGGCAAAATCGGCCGGATACCAGGTCTCGTTCAAGATGGGTTCCCAAAGCCAAACGCAAGGGTGATTGCGGTCACGGCGCACCACATTACGGATGTCGCTATACACGCGCTGTGCAAATTCAGGTGCATCATTCCAAAATTGCCATCCAGGCGTGTTGACAATCACGAATAAGCCCAATTCATCACAGGCATCCATGAAGGCAGGGTCTTGCGGACAATGGGCATTACGGATAATTTCCAGACCGGCATCCCTCAGCTTCTTGGCATCCCTCCAATGGATACTGTTGGCAACAGCATTTCCCACTACGGCAAAATCCTGATGGCGATTGGCTCCGATCAGCGGCTTACCATAAGGTTTTCCATTCAGATAGAAACCATCCTTCCCTTTAAACTCGATACTGCGAATCCCTATTCGGCGCCGATATCCATCGATTATATTTCCTTCATTGTCAAGCACCCGCACCAACAGATTGTACAAAAAAGGAGTCGAAGGCGTCCAAAGCTTGGGTTGCTCCACCACTAATTTGTCGGCAGAGGAAGTGGCCCGACCGGCTTTCACCTGAATTTTATCATTCAGATAAGCAACTTGTCGGCCATCCGGCTGCAACAAAGTGTATTCAACTACCCCTGAGAAAGATTTTTTTGTGGCATTGCGTACCTGTATTTTCAGCTGTACCTCGGCTGATGCCTCCGATACTTTTCCAAAAGCAACAAATAAGCCTCCTCCTGCTACCTCATTTTCATAATTGGGATCGGTGATAAACACATTATTATGCGCAATCAACCAGCAATCGCGGTAAATACCTCCGGCATAGGTAAAATCGAGCACATCCTGTGCTTTTCCGGGAGGATAGGAAGGATCATCACTGTTGTCGGCCCAAACGGCAATCACGTTGTCGCCGTTCCATTCCAACACATCGGTCACATCCACCACGACAGGCAAATAGCCGCCAAAGTGTTCGGTCAACAGTTTACCATTCACAAACACTTTACTCTTACCCATTATGGCCTCGAAATGCAAGAACAATTTTTTCCCTTTCAGCTTGGCATCGGGGGTAAAATGCTTGCGATACCAAACCTCGCCCTGATAATTGATGCAACCACTCGCCTCGGTCGGCAAATATTCAATGCCATTCGGCAAAGATACGACCGACCAATCTTTATCGTTGAACTCTATTGTTTCCGCATTATCGACAGCTCCTTTATAAAAACGCCAGGCGGGATTCATCGAAAACACTTCACGACCGCTATTGTCCAACTGGAAGAAACCGGCCGTTGAAAACTCCGGTTGGTAGTTTGCCCACAAGGAAAAGGCAAACCATATGAACACAAAACTGAAAATTATTCTCTTCATCATTTACTATTTATTGATTATTTTTCATTCATCCAAGCCCGAACCTTTTGAACCATCGGCATCTCGTAATAATACAACCAATCACTGTTGTTCGTTTTGGAAGCCAAATGATTGTGATGGTTCATGTCGGAGATAAAACCTTCGGGCTGCTCCATGAAGCGGGTTTCGGAATAAACGGCTTCCAAGTCGGAACGCATAGAACCGAAATCGTCACAAACTTGAGCGATCTCCGCCATGGTTGTTTCTCTTTCTGCCTCATCGACAGCCATGTCATAAGCATTCAGTGCCAAGATCAGACGAACAGGATAATTCTGCAACTTGTTTGTCTGTTCATAAACTTGCAACGTATAGCGATTACGCAATGCCGCAGCCTTCGCTTTAACAATTCCGTCTGCAATCTTCTCGAAGCGGTCTGCCTCGATTCTTGCTTGCGCTATTTTATCTTTATACTGTTCGCTCCAAGCTCCCGGCTTCATTTTATCCGGCAACTCCATCAACGTAAAAGAGGTCGTCCCCCATGCCGGGTTACGACGCCCGGATGTCACCAACGCACTATCGAAGAAAAAAAACGACTTTTCCAATTCATCCAAAAACGCCATCCGATGATCCTCCGGACGGAATCCATATTCGCGTTGCGCATGTATCTGCTTGAATGATTCAACATCCCGCGCAAACGGATTCCAGCCAAACTCGCCTTGCGCAACAAGCCCCCGCCAAACCGTTTCCGGATGTGGAGAGCCATCATCCCAGGATGTCGCCAAAATTCCTTCCAAATGGTTCTCTGCCACCAATTGATTGAACCCTTTCATGTATTCCATGCGACTGTTCCGACGCGGCATGAAGGGCGAATCGCCGGCAGATGCAGCCGTAGCCCCCATCACCTTCAATCCTTTATCATGATACCATTTCAAAAGGCGTCGATGGGCCGGCATTGTCGCATCTTCATATTGCCAACGCATATAGACACATTCCTTCGGAAATAGTTCGATTGCCTTGTCCAATTTGTCGGTATTCCAAACCTTGGCGACCTCTTCTTCGGGTTTATCGCTTCGTACCAGATCCCAAATTCCTGCATATTTCAAGGGCATGTCGTCCCAAAAGATGGGAATACGGCCATGATCTACAGCAAACCGACAAACTTTCTTCAACCAAATCATCTGCAGTTCGAAAGCCGTTTTACCGGTTGCCTTACAACGTTCATCAATGCCGATTGCCGTGATTTCGTCGCCTCCCACATGCAAGTATTTTCCGTAGGGCATCGCCTCGATCGCATCCAGGTAGAGATCGAACTGAACTTCGTATGTACGCGGATCAGACGGACAAAACTCCCAATCGCTTGCTGGGTTTTCCCGTAATTCCCAATGGTGTTTCAGGATAAAACCGGCGTGGCCGAGTCCTTGCACAAGCGGACTGATCTCAATATTCCGTTCTTTGGCATATCGACAGAGTGCCTGCATCTCCTGCTTGCTGATGGCATTCGGCCCTGCAATTTCCGGACGGCGCGTAAAGCGCAGCTTATCTTCCAGCTCCCAAATAACAGCATTCACCTTATAGCGCGCCAAGCGGTCCACCATTCGGTAATAATATTCCATCCGGTCCAAATGGTGTTTCGTATCGAGATGGACGGCAC
>CAVJQR010000058.1:7843-13728 GCA_963651605.1 Agathobaculum sp. | reverse complement strand
AAACTGCAGTTCATTCGGGACAAAACTCGAGTTCACTCGGGAGAAAACTCGAGTTTCATGCCGAGAAACTGAAAAGTTACTCAGTGCACTTTTTCAAAAAGCTCCTCACCTCTCCTATTCTTGTTCGGCAACTTCTTTCACATAGCATGCCGGACGATCTTTCGAAACCGACGAATAGAACTCCTCAAAGCCGGAGGACTTCGAGCGTATCTTCGTAGTTGTGCCCAAATTCATCACCGACAATACTTCTGCAAACATCGGATCGGCATCAGTGGCAAAGGCACCGATCAGCACCCCTTCCGAGCAGCTGTAATCAGGAGCAAGCCCCGAAGCATAATCGTTATAGTCTTCCGAATTATAAACATAGAAGGCCGTCGGCCACACCTCCAGCGAGCTCCATTTCGAATTCGTAAGTTCTGTCTGCCCCACATTCTTGCCGAACGTCGTCTCTCCCACCTGAATCAGATTGCTTTTCAGATAGGGTTTCAAGCCATTGATGACGGCTTCCGATGCCGAGGCGGTATATTTCCCTGAAATGACGTAGAGTTTCTGCAGATTCAAATTGCTTCCTCGTCCGATCACCCGCTTGTCAAATAGATAATCTTGCCGTTGATTCACCTTGTCATTGAACTTCAAATAGATAAATTCTTTACCCAAAACGGATTCGGGAGCCAACATTGTAGCCAACAACTGTGCACAGTCGACATTGCCGCCCGTGTTATAGCGCAAATCCAAGACGAAGTCGTCCACTTGAGCCTCCTTGAATTTCAAGAAAGCCTCCCGTAGTTCGTTGTCATATTCATCATTAAAATGGTTATACATCAGATAACCGATCCGATGATTCCGCACTGTTACTACCGTATCCATATAGACCGCCACCTCAGCTACCGCAGTCGGCTCGCCAATCTGCAACGTTCCTGTCTCATGGAAGGATTGTTCGTCCAACATCTCACCCATCAACAGTTTTGCACTTGATTGGGGTGTCTCAAGATAGCTCGAATAGTTTGATCTTGTCAAGGCGGCACCGTTCACTTCAATAATCAAGTCGCCACGCTTGAGCCCCGCCTTTTCAGCAGGTGAACCAGGCAACACATACAACACTTGGGCCAAGAACTCAGAGGTTCCTGTGATGCCGATCAACCGATAGTAAAAGCCGTAGATGGGAGTATCGCTTGAGGAGGACGAACGCAAAAGCGAATCGTCATATTCTATACGTGAATAAAGGGCACCATCCTTTCCATCGCCGTCCGCCAAGAGTCCATAAAAGAAGGTGCTGGGCTCTTGATCGTATTTGAGGGAGCTTTCTTTCGGGAGTTGATCATACCACAAATACAGCCGTTGCATCTGTGCAAATACCCATTTGTTTATTTGCGTTTGAACCGACTCCTCTTTTTCTATGGCCTCATCGTCTACGACTCCGCTGTCAGAACAAGAGAAGCAACCGCACATACATAAAATCAACAACACTCGGTTTAAATAGTACTTCATTTTTATTATCTTTAAAAATCGGCGAAATGTAATGATTCTTTTCTTCTTTTTCGTTATATTTGTGCATTAATTATTCATAAAGAAAAAAAACGATGAAACATCTCTTATTTATCTTGACTGCCATGCTTTTGTCAGTCGGATCACTGTCAGCCCAAGAAAAGCAGGCAGTCATATCAGCCAAAGAAACGATTTTCGACTTCGGAACCATCAAAGAAGGGGCCGGAAAGGTAGTGCATACGTTCGTTATTGAGAATACGGGCAACGGACCATTAGTCATGACGCGCGTCATAGCTTCATGCGGTTGTACCACTCCTGAATGGACAAAAGAGCCAATTGCCCCGGGAAAGACGGGCGATGTCAACATCACGTATAATCCGGCCGGCAGACCCGGACCTTTCGTCAAGACAATTTCTATCTATAGCAACGGCAAAAAGGGAAGTTATATCTTGACAATCAAGGGAAAAGTTGAAAGTGATTAATGTACAAACAGACGAAAAACCATACCAACGAAATGCGACACAATATTAAATATATTCTTTGCTATATAGCGGGTGTTCTCTTCTTTGGCATCAGTTTTCTCCATGCTCAAGATAAAGCCACGATAAAGGTCGATCTGCAAGTATTCGATTTCGGAGATATTGAAGAAGCAAACGGCCCGGCATCTCATGTCTTTACCGTCGAGAACCAAGGAAATGGTCCGTTGGTCATCACCCGCGTTACTGCATCGTGTGGTTGCACCCGACCGGAATGGACTTCCGAACCTATTGCCGCAGGGAAGAGCACACCGATAAAAGTGACCTATAACCCGACCGGCCGACCCGGACCTTTCTACAAGACCATCACCATCTACAGCAATGCAGAAGGCGGACGCTATAACATGGCGATAAAGGGGAGCGTCATACCGAAGCCCAAAACTCCGGTTATCGTCTATCCGTATGCCATCGGAAACCTCAAGCTTCATACCAAAAACATCTTGTTCAACAATTTGAGACAAAACGAAGCATTGGGCGAGAAGATCAGTATCAAAAACGAGGGCAAAGCCTCGATAGAGATCCAATTGGGCAAGCTTCCCAACTATCTCACCGCCGAAATACGACCGGCCAAGCTGGCTCCAAACGAAACAGGTGAGATCACTTTCTTAATGAATGGACATGAGATAAAAAATAAGGGACGACTCTCTTTAACGGTACCCGTCGAGGTGAAAGAGATCGGTGCGAAGGTGGTGGAAGAGGAGTTGTCAATTGCCGCCAATGTCATCGACGACTTCAGCAAAATGTCTGCCAAAGAAAAGGCGAAAGCGGCTTCGATCTATATCTCAGGATCGCAACTTGACTTCGGGCAGATCTCGTCTTCGAAAAGCAAAAATCCGTTTGCAACCAGCAAACTGACAGGAACCGTCGACATCACCAACCAAGGGAAGTCGGATCTGATCATCCACAGTTTCACGACCGACAATGAAGACATCAGCATCAGCCGCGGCAAAAAGACAATAAAGCCAGGCGAGACGACAACCTACAAAGTCTCCATCCGGCCGAAAGATGTCAAAGTCAGACTCGAAGCATTAGTAAACATTATAAGTAACGACCCTAACAGCCCTGTCCGTCTACTGAAGGTGACAGCGCACAAATAAAAGGAGGAAATCATGGAACATCCCGAAAATGATGAAGCATACAAAGGGCTAAAAGTGAACCAGGGCGTGGAAAACGCACCTACCGTCAATCCCTATTTAAAGAAAAGAGTTCAGCGTCGGCAATATACTCCGTCTGAATTCGTAGAAGGTATCCTGAAAGGGAACATCACCGTCCTCAGCCAGGCCGTAACATTGGTGGAGAGTGCCAAATACGAGCACCAACTATTAGCCCAGGAGATCATCGAGAAATGTTTACCCGCTGCCGGGAAATCTGTCCGAATCGGTATAACCGGTGTGCCGGGAGCGGGGAAGAGTACCTCGATTGATGTATTCGGTATACATTTATTGAAGAAAGGACATAAGTTGGCCGTCTTGGCAATCGACCCGAGTAGTGAGCGCTCGAAAGGCAGTATCTTGGGAGACAAGACCCGTATGGAGGCTCTTTCGAGAGAGAAAAACGCATTCATACGCCCTTCGCCTTCGGCCGGTTCATTAGGAGGTGTTGCCCGCAAGACGCGTGAGACGATCATTTTGTGTGAAGCCGCCGGCTTCGATACCGTTTTCGTGGAGACTGTCGGTGTCGGACAAAGTGAAACGGCTGTGCATTCCATGGTCGATTTCTTCCTTTTGATTCAATTGGCCGGCACAGGAGACGAACTGCAAGGCATCAAACGTGGTATCATGGAGATGGCCGATGGCATTATCATCAACAAAGCGGATGGCGACAATATCGACAAAGCCAACTTGGCTGCTGCCCAATTCCGCAATGCATTACATCTCTTCCCCGCTTCCGAATCAGGGTGGTTCCCAAAGGTTCTTACCTATTCCGGCTACTATAATATCGGTATCAAAGAGATTTGGGACATGGTCGATGCCTATGTTACCTTCACCAAAAAGAATGGATTCTTCGACTATAAGAGAAGAGAACAGTCAAAGTATTGGATGTATGAAAGCATCAATGACACCTTACGCGATACTTTCTACAACAATCCGGCCGTACAATCGAACTTGCTACACACGGAGAATCAAGTACTGAACAACGAAATCACTCCTTTCGTAGCCGCAAAACGGATGATCGATCTGCTATTGAATGACATGAGAAAATAATATAACAGATAAGAAAAGCGTGCATTGTCCAAGTGAACCAATGCACGCTTTCTTGTTTTATTATAGAGGATTATCTCATCCTATTTTTCCGATCAACTCATCCAACGTCAACAACGTCTGCTCGCCTGTGATCATATTCTTCAAATTGATCTTGTTCTCTGCAATCTCTGTCTCACCAACGATAGCCACAAACGGGATCTTCTTCGTATCGGCATATCCCATCTGCTTCTTCATCTTAGCCGATTCAGGATAGAGTTCCGTACGAATTCCGGCAGCACGCACCTTGGCTACCAACGGAAGCAAATAGGCTTCTTCCTTCTCTCCGAAGTTTACAAACAACAATTGGGTAGTCTGCAAGGCATCTTTCGGATACAAATCCAACTGATTCAAGACATCAAAGATACGGTCTGCTCCAAAAGAAATGCCGACTCCCGAAACGCCATCCATACCAAACACGCCGGTCAAGTTGTCGTAACGGCCGCCGCCCGTGATACTTCCGATCTGAACATCCAATGCTTTTACTTCGAAGATCGCCCCGGTATAATAATTCAAGCCACGCGCAAGGGTCAAATCCAACTCCAATTCAGCACGCAATTCCAACTTTTCAATGCGGTCAAGAATAAACTCAAGTTCGGCAATACCCTTCAAACCGACCTCCGATGCTGCCAAAATCTGCTTGAGAGCAGCAATTTTCTCCCGATTAGTACCGCTCAACATGATAACCGGCTGCAATTTTTCAATCGCCTCGTCCGACAAACCCTTTGTGCGCAACTCTTCGTTTACATTGTCAATGCCGATCTTGTCCAATTTATCAATCGCCACTGTAATATCGACTATCATATCTGCCGCGCCCAAGATTTCAGCTATTCCGGCCAAGATCTTGCGATTGTTCATCTTGATGCAGACCCGAATGCCGAAACGATGGAACACCTCATCCATAATCTGGATCAATTCCACCTCGTTGATCAATGAATTTGAGCCAACCACGTCACCATCGCACTGATAGAACTCACGATAGCGGCCTTTCTGCGGGCGGTCTGCTCGCCAAACCGGCTGAATCTGATAGCGTTTAAACGGAAAGGAGATCTCATTACGGTGCTGTACGACAAAACGGGCAAAGGGAACGGTCAGATCATAGCGCAAGCCTTTTTCACAAGCCTTGGCGGCAAACTTAACCGGATTCTTCTCTGCCAGCTCTTCCGAGTTGATTCCCGAAAAACAATCGCCGGAATTCAAGATCTTGAACAGCAATTTGTCTCCTTCTTCGCCATATTTACCCATCAGTGTAGAAAGGTTTTCCATCGCAGGCGTCTCAATCTGCTGGAATCCGTACAAATGGTAAACATCACGAATGGTGTTGAATATATAGTTTCTCTTCGCCATTTCCTCTGGCGAGAAGTCTCTTGTTCCTTTGGGTATCGAAGGTTTCTGCATAGCAAATTAACATTTAAATTGCTGCAAAAGTAATGATTTTTGAACAATGGCACAAACAATCCTATTTTATTAAGAGCGTGATTAACTTTTATAATAGGAAGAGGAGAAACAGCCTATTCATCGACAAGAAAAAATCATGCCGATGAATTTATTTTTCTTCGGCATGATTTTCGAAAAAGCTCGGCATGATTTTCGAAAAAGCTCCCGAGCTTTTTTCTGAAAAAAT
>CAVJQR010000058.1:0-7833 GCA_963651605.1 Agathobaculum sp. | reverse complement strand
CGGATATTTTTTGTTCAAAACACCAATGATTTTCATCCAAAACATCCATGTTTTTATAAACAAAAAAATAACATGCGTTTCTGATGATTTTTTTGAAAAAAACTTTTGATGTACAATTTTATTTTATACCTTGGCAAAATATTATCAAAAGAGGAATTGTTTACGACAAAATACGGTTTCTGCCAATGTATAAAGGCTGCATATTATATAATGTGTATCACCTCTATGCCGACGGTTTCCGCAACATGACCATCGGAAAGGTGCTGTGGACAGTCATAATAATAAAACTGTTCATCATCTTTTTCGTGCTGAAATTGTTCTTTTTCCCCGATGTGCTGAAGCAGAAGGCCAAGGGAGGCGATAAAGCTTCGTATGTGGCCGGCGAACTGATCTCGCGCTGAACGCTACAGGGCCGGAGTCTGAAAGAGAGAAACAGCAAACCTCCCCGAACATCAACGAGGTATTACATAACCAAATAAACCTTATATTATGACACAACTATTAACTATTGACCCAACACTTATCGACTGGTCGCGAGCGCAGTTCGCCCTCACGGCCATCTATCATTGGCTGTTTGTACCGCTCACGTTGGGCCTTGCGCTCATCATGGGCATCATGGAAACGTGCTATTATCGCACAGGTAAGCAATTTTGGAAAGACACTGCCATTTTTTGGCAGCGGCTCTTCGGTGTGAACTTCGCCATGGGCGTGGCGACAGGAATCATCCTTGAGTTTGAATTCGGCACCAATTGGAGCAATTACTCGTGGTTTGTGGGCGATATCTTCGGAGCACCGCTTGCCGTAGAGGGCATTGTGGCCTTCTTTATGGAGAGCACATTCGTGGCCGTGATGTTCTTCGGCTGGCAGAAGGTGTCGCGTGGGTTCCATCTCGCCTCCACCTGGCTCACAGGTCTTGGGGCTACCATCTCAGCATGGTGGATACTTGTCGCGAATGCATGGATGCAGTATCCCGTCGGCTGCGAATTCAATCCCGACACGGTGCGCAATGAGATGACCAGCTTTGCCGATGTGGCCCTTTCACCTTTCGCAGTAGACAAGTTCTTCCATACCGTCACATCGGCATGGGTTTTGGGTGCCGTCTTCGTGTGCACGGTAAGTTGCTGGTATCTGTTGAAGCGTCGTGAGCAGGAAATGGCCCGGCAAAGTATCAGAATAGCAAGTATCGTAGGCATCGCGGCTGCTGTGTTGACATTGGCAACGGGAGATTTTTCTGCCGTAAAAGTGGCAGAGACCCAACCTATGAAGCTCGCTGCTATGGAGGCTTTGTACGATGGTGGCGAGAGCGTTTCGCTTACAGTCGTGGCGGCTGTCAATCCATTTGAACAACCTGACTATGCCAAGGGAGGTGAAGCCCCACTGCGCATTGCCATACCCAATGGACTTTCTCTGCTCGCTACGCACACTGCCGATGGTTTTGTGCCTGGTGTGAACGATCTCCTGAATGGCTACACACGCCCTGACGGCGAGCGTGAACTCTCTGCTGAGGAGAAGATGGAGCGCGGCCGCAGAGCCATTGCTACCCTCGCCGAATATCGTAAAATGAGAGCCGCTGATGCCACCGACGATCGTTTGCCCGAACTTGCTGCTCAGTTGAAAGCAGACATGCCCTATTTCGGTTACGGCTACATCAAAGATCGGTCGGAACTTGTGCCGTACATCCCTATCAACTTCTACGCCTTCCGCATCATGGTGGGGGTTGGTGCATTGCTTCTGCTGTTTTTCCTCGTCATAGGTCGTATAGCATGGCGCAAGGACATCACTTCTTCGCGGCGTTGGCTCTATTGGGCGGCATTTGTCATGCTTCCGCTCACCTATATTGCAAGCGAAGCCGGGTGGATAGTGGCCGAATTGGGCCGACAACCTTGGGTTATTCAAGACATGCTTCCTACTGTAGCTGCCATTTCTGATTTGCGTCCGGGCAGTGTGACCCTTACTTTCTTCCTCTTCCTCTTGCTTTTCACAGTGCTTCTTGTGGCAGAAGTGAAGATAATGTGTAATGTAATAAAGAAGTACAATTTAAAATAAATACGTTATGACTTACGATTTTTTACAACAATATTGGTGGTTTGTTGTCTCACTGCTTGGAGCATTGCTCGTGTTCCTGCTCTTTGTTCAAGGCGCAAATTCTATGGTTTTTAGTCTCGGTAGGAGCGAAGAGGGCCAGCGCAAGGTGCTTGACTCGACAGGTCGCAAATGGGAAATCACCTTCACCACGCTCGTAACCTTCGGCGGAGCGTTCTTCGCTTCGTTTCCATTGTTCTACAGTACCAGCTTCGGCGGCGCCTATTGGCTGTGGATGATCATCCTTTTCTCGTTTGTGCTGCAGGCTGTCAGCTACGAATTCCAACTGAAGAAAGGAAACCTTTTGGGCACACGCACCTATAGATGGTTCCTTATTATCAATGGTGTCGTGGGGCCACTTCTGCTTGGTGGAGCTGTTGCCACGTTTTTCAATGGTTCCAACTTCCTCGTGGAGAAAGCATCGCTTACCGATATGAACTCGCTTGTCATCAGTCGTTGGGCCAACGCTTCGGCAGGACTTGACGCTTTGCTCGACCCTTGGAATCTTGTTTTTGGGCTTGCCGTATTGTTTCTTGCACGTATGCTCGGTATACTTTATATTATAAATAATGTGGAAGACGAAGACATAAGGTCGCGCGCCAGCGTGCGGCTTGTGGGTTCCACCGTGCTGTTTCTGCTGCTTTTCCTCACATTTTTCATAAGATTACTGCTGAAAGACGGCTATGCTGCCAATCTTGAGACCGGACTCATCACCATGGAACCGATGAAATATCTGCACAACTATCTCGCCATGCCGCTCCTTGTCGTACTCACTCTTGCAGGAGTAGTGCTATTACTCTATGGAGTAGTGCGTACTATCGTCAGCAAGACATACGTCAAAGGCATCTGGCCGGCTGGCATTGGTGTGGTCATGGTGGTGCTTTCGCTCTTGCTGGTGGCAGGGCTCGGCGGCACGGCATACTATCCTTCCAATGTTGACTTGCAGAGTTCACTCACCATTGCCAACAGTTGCAGCAGCGAGTTCACGCTCCGCACCATGTTCTATGTGTCGCTTCTCGTGCCGTTTGTCTTCGGTTACATAGCGTATGCATGGTGGCTAATGGACAGAAAATGAGGATATCCGATACAAGGGGCCATATATAAACATTCTATCGATAATTAGAATTATGGAAAACAAAAGGAAATATTGGGGAAAGACCATTGCCTCGTTTGTCTTTGTGCTGTTCACAATGCCGCTGGGACATGCCATGATGAGGATAATGGAAGAAACCATGTCGAGCAGCGCAGTGAACACCTGCGCCGTCATCATGGGTTTTGTGGGTTTGGCAATGGCCGTCGTCGGGGTCTTTGTTAAAGGCGACACGCAGCGCACCCTTTGGGGGCTCTTCGGCGCGCTCCTTTTTTGGACGGGTTGGGTGGAGTTCATGTTTGCCTATTTTGCTGCTCGATTCGGCGTGCATTACGACCTCGTGGGGTCGGGCATCGTGCAGACCACCACCGAGTATGTGAACGGAGTGGGCGTGAGCCATGAGATGCTCATCAACGGGGTGGATGTGGCGAACATTCCTTCTGCCGAGTTGAGGGCAATGCGCGGGTCGCGCCCCGAGTACCTGATACTGCCAGCCTCGTTCGGGTTCTTCGTCATGTTCATGCTGCTTTACATCTTCGGTTCAAAGACGGGATGCCACGCCATGAACTGGCTCCAAAGGGTTTTCTTCCGTGACCGCCGCAATGAGATAGTGCCGAGCAACATGAGCCACCATGCGTCCATCACCACCTTTCTGGAGTTCAACCTCATCAATTGGGCCTGTTATCTCTTCCTCATGTTCGTTTACGACCCCGAGTTCTTCGGCGACAGCCACCCCGTCACCATCGCGTGCGCCGTGGGTTGCATCATAGGGGCAATGTTCATGTTTCGTTATCAGTTGGGCTTGCGTGCATGGGGAGCCAACATCCGCATGTCCATCGCCACGGTGATAGTGTTTTGGAGTGCCGTGGAAGTGTTCGCCCGCAACGGCATGTTCAAGGAAATATGGATAGAGCCCCTGCACTACATCCCGCAGATGATAAGCATATTGGTGGTGTTCATCCTTGTAGGCTTGGGCATAGCCTATAAGGCAAGTGGTAGGAAAGTGCGTCGTTAGGGCGTTTTTTTGCGGTAGGAAACCTATGTTTTCTGCCGCAAAAACGCAGCATAGTAATTAAACATAAAAAAGTGGGGGTATAATGAATTATAATATAGTGGAATACACAACTCTCTATCAAAAACAAAATATTTCTTTGAAAAAAACTATTTTAGGCTATTGCAAATAGAGAAAAGGATGTGTATTTTTGTCTCATAACCATAAATAGTATATATCATGAAACATATAGCACTCTCTTTCATGACTGCTGCCCTATCTGCCCTTCTCTTAGGCAGTTGTGCTCAAGGAGGAAAAAGCAATCTGACGGAATCTATTGTCGTACCGAACGCGATCCAACAAAATTGGGCCGAGGCGGAGATTGGCGTATTGCTCCATTTCGATATGCCCGTTTTCGTTCCTGATTATGAATGGCGTACATGGGGCACGCACCCGGATGTGACGGCGTTCAATCCCACTGAATTGAATACCGACCAGTGGTTGGAGGCAGCTTCCAAGCTGGGAGCCAAGTATGCCATATTGGTGGCCAAGCATTGCAGCGGCTTTTCTTTGTGGCCTACCGAAGCACATGAATACAGTGTGAAAAATTCACCATGGAAAGATGGCAAGGGAGATATCGTAAAAGATTTTATCGCTTCATGCGAAAAATATGGTATTCGGCCGGGTATATATGCAAGCACTACGGCCAACGGCTATTTTCATGTAGACAACCCGGGGTTGGTGCAAGAGGGATCACCCATTACACAAGAAGAATATAATAATATTGTAGTGAAACAATTGACGGAGCTGTGGAGCAACTACGGCAAACTCTTCGAGATTTGGTTTGACGGCGGTGTGCTGGCGATTGACAAAGGGGGCGCGGATGTGTTGCCATTGGTGGAAAAACTTCAGCCGGAAGCTATCGCATTCCAAGGACCTTATGGACATCCTAATCTGATTCGCTGGGTTGGAAATGAAGAGGGTGTAGCACCTTATCCTTGTTGGGCGACGGCTGATTCGACGACCAATTCCGATGGTACGGTCGTGGTCGAAGGATTGAATGGCCGTGCGGAGGCGCCATTTTGGTGTCCGGGCGAGTCTGATTTTACCTTGCGTTGGAATCGTTCTTTCCAAGGCGGTTGGTTTTGGACAGCAGGTCAGGACAGTATGATGTTCACTGTCGATGAGTTGATGCATAAATACGAGACAAGTGTGGGACGTAATACGAACATGTTGTTGGGAATTGTCATTGACAACCGAGGATTGGTACCCGATGCAGACATGAACCGAATCGAAGAATTGGGCCAGGCCATTCAAACGAAGTATGCTCATCCGTTGGCAGAGACGGCGGGTAACGGTAATTGTCTGACGATCTCATTTGATGCTCCGACGCTGATTGACCATCTGGTGTTGCAAGAGGATATTGCAAAAGGGGAACGCGTACTGAAATATACGGTTCAAGGCTCGAATGGTGATGATTGGTTTGACCTTTGTTCGGGTAGCAATATTGGCCACAAGCGTATTGAAACCTTTGCTCCGGTAGAGGTAAAGAAGGTGCAACTGAAGGTCAAAGAGTCGAAGGCAGAGCCACAAATCCGCAGCTTCAAAGCCTATGCCCCCGTACAAAATGGGAACGAATCAGAGTAGAAAATGTTAAATAAAGGATTGTTGTAAGAAAAACAAAGAGATTGTTGTTGCATGTAATGTATTGGAATACAATATGATATATTGGGATTCAATGTAAAGGTGCGAAATTTGTAGTCAATATACCCTGAAAAGGGTATTTACAAACGGTAGGTTGCGCTATAACTTTGCTTTCAGAAACAAGAAAATAAACAAATAAAAAATATAAAAGTTATGGCAAACATCAAGAGTAATCTCACAGAGTTGATCGGTAACACTCCTTTACTTGAGTTGAAACATGTAGAAGCTGCAAAAGAGTTGCAAGCTGAGGTTGTTGCAAAAGTGGAATTCTTCAATCCGGGCGGTAGTGTAAAAGACCGTATCGCTTATGCCATGATTTCAGAAGCAGAGAAGAGCGGTGCATTGAAACCGGGTGCATTGATTATCGAACCGACCAGTGGAAATACGGGTGTCGGCTTGGCTTGGGTCTCAACCGTCAAAGGATATAAATTGATATTGACGATGCCCGAGACAATGAGCGTCGAACGCCAGAATCTGTTGAAAGCATTGGGCGCACAGTTGGTGTTGACTCCTGGTTCGGAAGGTATGTCGGGTGCTATCCGCAAAGCGAAGGAATTGCAGGAAGCCAACCCGGGTTCCATCATCTTGCAGCAGTTTGAAAATGCGGCCAATCCAAAGGCTCACGAAAATACAACAGCACAGGAAATTTGGCGCGATACCGATGCCAAGGTGGATATCTTCGTTGCCAGTGTGGGAACAGGTGGAACATTGACAGGTACAGGTCGTGGTTTGAAAAAATTGAATCCGAATGTGAAGGTAGTTGCTGTCGAGCCGGCTAACTCTCCGGTCTTGTCAGGTGGCAAACCGGGTCCGCACAAGATTCAAGGTATTGGCGCAGGCTTTGTTCCGAAGATCTATGATCCGGCGGTGGTTGATCAGATCATACCGGTCAAAGATGACGATGCCATCCGCACCAGTCGCGAACTTTCCCGTACAGAAGGCTTACTTGTTGGAATCTCTTCAGGAGCAGCCGCTTATGCCGCTATTCAGTTGGCAAAACAACCGGAGAACAAAGGCAAACGAATCGTAGTCTTGTTGCCGGATACGGGCGAGCGTTATCTCTCGACTGTATTGTATGCTTTTGAAGATTATCCTTTATAAAAAGGAAAACATAGTCGCAGTTTCTTTTTCAAATAGAGCTTGTTTGAATTTTGTTTCGGAGAATTATTTCGAAAAAAATTCAAACAGGCTTTTATATGTAGTACTCTGCGGCGTTGGCAATGCCGGCTCGCAAAGCGTAGCGCGTAGCCTCATAAGCGTTGTTGACTTGCAGTTTTCGGAAGATATTCTTTCGGTGTGTCGTGATGGTATAGAGGCTTGAATGGCGTGTTTCTGCAATCTCTTTGGCTGATTTCCCCATGGCAAGCAGCCGGAGGATCTCCTTCTCGGTGGGGGTCAGTGGGGTGGATTCCATCTCCTCTTCCCGTTTCAGGCAATCCATGACGCGGGAGGAGAAGAATTGTTCATGGCGGGCACCCTTTATGAGAGCCGTTTTGATTTCCTCTTCCGAGGCATCTTTGAAGAGAATCGAAAAAGCTTTCGAAGCGAAAGCCATGCGGCGGATGAAATCGTTGCTCAAATGTTCACTGAACAAGATCCATTGCACTTGCTTGAAACGCTCGTGCATGATGAGTAAATACTCGGAAGAAACATCCAATTGGGTGAAATCGATCACGACGACAGCCTCAGGGTGTTCCTCCAATAGACCGGCCATTTCTTTGGTGGACGAGGCATCAAGGAGGGTGAACAACTCGTCCGTTTGATTGGCTAAATAGTGAATCCCCGCTTGGGATATAGCTTGTTTGTCAAGGATAATAACTGTTTGCATACCGCAAATATAACGCGTTCAGGAGAAAAGTTGTTTATAAAGTAGGCAAATCTTTTTGCTGTTTAGCAAGAAATTCATTATTTTGCGAAATCAAATAATAACAGAAACAGATGAAAAGAATATCCCTATGGTGCATCC
>CAVJQR010000057.1:0-13806 GCA_963651605.1 Agathobaculum sp. | reverse complement strand
GATGGAAACTTCTCCTTGTCAGTTCCGGCAAATGGAACATTGGAAGTTTCTTATATTGGTTACAAATCACAAGAAATCGCTGTTGGCAACCAAACAACATTGGACATCGTTTTGGCTTCAAATGTTGAAGAATTGGACGAAGTAGTAGTCACAGCCCTGGGTATCAAACGTGAAAAGAAAGCCTTAGGTTATGCTATGCAGGAAATTAAAACTGAAAGCATGGGCGAAATCCGTTCAGAAAGTGTGGCAAACATGTTGCAAGGTAAAGTAGCCGGTGTCCAAATTTCCCAATCAGCTACCGGTGTCGGCGGTTCTACCCGTGTCGTTTTACGTGGTACAACTTCGTTGAGCGGCAACAACCAGCCATTATGGGTCGTTGATGGTATGCCCATTAGTGATAAGCAAGCCGGATCGGCCGACCAATGGAGCGGTATTGACTACTCCGGTGCCGCAGCCGAAATCAACCCGGAAGATATTGAAAGCATCTCCGTATTGAAAGGTGCCAACGCAGCAGCCATGTATGGTTCTCGCGCACAGAACGGTGTTATCATCGTGACTACGAAGAAAGGAAAATCCGGCAAACTGCAATTGGAATACAACGGTAATATCCATTTCAGCAAAGCTTACGATTCATACAAATACCAAAATGAATTCGCTCAAGGGTCAGGCGGCGCGTTTTCTATTGGATCAACAGAGAGCTGGGGTCCGAAAATGACAGGGCAAATGGTCGACAACTGGCGCGGAGCGAACGGTATTTACAAAGATAGCAGATACGATACGCAATATGCATTGACTCCGCAAAACAACTATATCGAAGACTTCTACCGTACAGGTGTCAACTACACTAACACGTTGACGGCATCTGGAGGTTCGGACAATTTGGCTTCCCGTTTCTCTTTCTCTGACTCAAGAAACCAAGGTATTACGCCCAACCACTCTTTGAACAAACAATATTATGATTTGAACACTGACTTCAAGAGTGATTACTTGGATATTAGTGCAAAAGTCAACTACATGCGACAGAAAGGAAACAACCGTCCGGCATTAGGAGAGTACGGCGTTATGCGTGCTTTGATTACAATGCCTCGCGGCATTCGCTTGTCAGACTTGCAAAATCCTGTAGGGCTGGATGGTTATACTGTTAACTGGTCTGGACAGAGCAACGAGTACAGAAACCCGTACACTGATGTCATGTCCGAAAACGGTAACCGGGATGAAAGAAACCGTATCATCGGTAAATTGCAATTGGTCGGTAAAATCACTGATTATTTGAGAGTAACAGGTCGTGTGGGCATCGACTGGTATCATGACCAAATCAAGAACTTCTCTTCTTACACGCAAGCTTATACCAATACAAATTATACGAACTTGATGGCAACCAACCAGGAGTTCAATGCTGACTTGATGTTGAATTTCGACAAACAGTTTGGCGATTTCAACGTAACAGCCAACTTGGGAACAGCCATGACAAGCTATAAATACAGCTCCGTCAGCGGCGAATCCGGATATTTAAGCATTGCACACTTGATGGCCTTGAGCAATGGTAACAACCAAAGAATATACGAAAGTTATTCCAAAAAGCGCGTTAACTCCGTATTGGGTAACGCAACAATCGGATGGAAGAGCCGCTTATATTTGGATGTTACGGCACGTAACGACTGGTCCTCTACATTGCCATCCAGCAACTGGTCGTACTTTTATCCGTCAGTCAGCTTGTCAGCCATCTTGTCTGAAATGCTTCCATTGCCGGAACAGATTACTTACTGGAAAGTGCGCGGGTCATTTGCAAAAGTTGGTAACGACACGGATCCCTATCAATTGTTGAGTACTTACACCATGGGCAAGACCAATGGTTCAATATTGAATGCGACGGCTTCTACAACGTATCCATTGACAGACTTGAAGCCAGAGGATACTCGTTCGTACGAAGTCGGTACCGAGTTCAGAATGTTCGATGGCCGCTTAGGTTTTGACTTGACATATTACAACGCCAATACCATCAATCAGATTTTGACCGTGACAGTGCCTATCTCTTCCGGCTATTCTGCTAAGCTGATCAACGCCGGCAAGATGAAGAGTTATGGTTTGGAATTGTCATTGACGGGCACACCGATTCAGACAAAAGATTGGACTTGGGATGTAACGTTCAACTGGGGTCTTAACCGTACCGAGTGTATTGAACTGGATCCGAACTTGAAACGCTTCATCGTCGGCGAGACACGTATCGGTAAAGTAGTCGTTGACGAAGGCGGCCGTTACGGAGACATCGTCGGTATTGCCTACAAGCGCGATTCGCAAGGCCGCAAGTTGATCAACGACAATGGTCTGCCTATCACCGAATCAGAACAGGTTGTCGGCAACATGACCCCGGATTGGACCGGTTCTTTCAGTACTTCTTTGAGATGGAAAAACTTGTCTTTAAGCGCATTGATCGATATTCGTTGCGGTGGTGATTTGATCTCTACAACTGACCTGTACGCAAGCACAGCCGGCGTTTCGGCCCGCACATTGGAAGGTCGTGAAGGCGGTTTGGTTGTAGACGGTATTGTTGAGTCGACCGGCCAGCAAAACACAAAGAGCGTTTCAGCACAAGCTTATTGGGCGAGCGTTGGTGGCGCATACGGTGTTGCCGAAGAATTCATTTATGACGCATCATACGTGAAATTCCGTGAATTGTCTATCGGTTATACATTACCCAAAGCTTGGTTGGAGCACTTGCCTATCTCGAGCGTGAAGCTGTCAGCTGTAGGTCGTGACCTGTTCTACATCTTCAAGAACGCACCGGTCAACCCTGAATCTTCATTCTCTCGTGCCGACTATGCACAAGCATTCGAGTATGCTGCACTGCCTTCAACTCGTTCATTTGGTTTGACACTCAATGTTAAATTCTAAAACAACTTTTATTAATCATGAAACGATATAAACAAAAAATAGCATCACTCCTCTGTGTAGCTGCCGGCGTTTTGTCAAGTTGTACCGGCAACTTCGAGGAAATGAACGTAAACCCGACCGAACCGACAGCCGTGAGTCCCGCTTTGCTGTTGCCAATGATGGAAGAATACGGCTTCGACTGCCGCAGTTGGGAGTACCAGGTTGGTGAAAATTTGCACGCCAACCAGTTTGCACAATACGTCTCTTGTTCTGCAACTTATTTCAATACAGACCGTTATGCCTGGAAAGACAGTTGGGCAAAAGACGGTTATTGGAAACCCTACTACCTCTACTATGCCAACAACCTGCGCACGGTAAAAGCAGCGTTGGAGGAGCATCCTGAATATCAAAACATGTATGACGTGATGCGCATCTTGGGAGTGATGGTAGCTGCCCGCACAACGGACGTGTTCGGAGATGTACCTTATAGCGAAGCCGGTTCAGGCGAATTGTCACCCGCATACGACAGCCAAAAAGAGATCTACTATAGCTTTTTCACCACATTGGACGAAGCCATCTCCAATTTGAAAGCCAACAAGAGCGATGCAACACAGTCCTCTTATGGAACATCGGACATTATCTACGATGGCGACTTGAACAAGTGGATCAAATTAGCCAACTCTGTCCGCTTGCGTTTGGCGATGCGTTTGTCATTCATTGATGCAGACAAAGCCAAGAGTGAAGGAGAAAAAGCATTGGCCGACGATTTGATTGACAGCAACGAGTGCTCGGCCGGTATCGCTCGAGACACACGAAGCAGCGGCCACTCTTTGTGGACCATCAGCTTCTGGAACGAATTCCGCGCCAGCAAGACGATCATCGACAAGATGTTGACGGAAAGCAGCGTAGAAGACCCACGTCTTTCCATGTGGTTCAGCCAAACGGAAGCATATGTCAATGGCGAATCAGACATTCGCTGGCAAGGTCTGCCCAATGGCTTGCCTACCGACATGCTGAACAACCCTGACGCATATCCCGAATATACGGCTTCACACAACTCTTGCGTTTGGGGTTACAACTCTTGCGGTAACTGGAACTCGAATGCAAAAGGGTCAAAAGTAGCTGCACCAAGCGACTATTACGAACAAGTCGTCAGACGACACATAATTTTCAACTACGCAGAAGTTTGCTTCTTGAAAGCAGAAGCTGCCATCCGCGGTTGGAATGGTGCCGGCGATGCAAAGACAAATTATGAAAACGGTATCCGCGCTTCTTTTGCCGAATCGCGTGAAGATGCTGACGCCACCGTTTATACAACAGACAATGACGAGGCATACATCGCAGGCGGTAACGTCAAATGGAATGCCGGCGACGACTTCGAAACGAAATTGAAGAAGATTATCACGCAAAAATGGCTTGGAATCTATCCGAACGGCACAGAGGCTTGGACAGAGTTCCGCCGTACAGGCTATCCGGAATTGACACCGGTCGTACAGAGCGAATTGAGCATTTTGCCGCAAGGCGTATTCATCAAGAAACTTCGTTACATCGACGACGAACTTTCAATGAACAGCAATGCGTCAAGCTCAAGCTTGAACCAAGGTCAGGGCGATGGTCAGAATGTCCGCGTATGGTGGGATACAGCCAGATACAAATAATCGGCTCGCAACATAGTGCATAAAACCAAATAGAAAGCACCTCATTCCTTTTTGGAGTGGGGTGCTTTTGTTTTCTGTTCATTCTTCATGTTTTTTGTAAAGCCATACAATCAGCCCGAAAAAAGATGCCGAACATTTTCAGAAAAGCTCGGCATGATTTTCAAAAAAGCTCGGGACCTTTTTGAAAAATGTTCGGCATGATTTTTGGGAAACGATATAAAGGATTATTTCTCCTCTCCGATGTCTTTCGGAAAGAGGGTTATAGGAAGTTTTCCTTACTTTTTATTCTATTGAAAAGAGAGTTGGGCCAATGCTTCTTGTACATAGTCGCGGCGATAATCGTCAGGCTTCAACAAACGGTCGTTCCATCGGATCAAGTCAATGTCGATCGGTATAATACCTTGGTGCTTGCCCTCGGCCGTACGCCCCATCCGCCGTTCAATCTGCTTAAACAGCGCGTGTAATTCATCGATTTCCATCGAGGTTTTTGCCACGGCTACCTTATTTAAAAAAGAGGATGGATTGGAGCATGCTATAGGCAATGTATAGACAGCCGGCGACCAACACACCTCTTCCAGCAAACGATTCAGTTCGTTTGTGGCTTGAAGAATATGCTGTTCGGGCCGGTCGTTCGAACCCAATGCGACAATAATGTGATTGTTTTTCTGTTTCACGGCTATTTATTTCGAATGACAAAGGTAGCAATCAATGGCAAATGATCACTATATCCGCCCTCATATTTCATACCGTTGTAGGTTCGGAACGGGCGTTTGTCATTATCGTTCTTGTCATCCGTCATCAAAAAATCGGCCTTATAAATGTAATTGCTGGCAGGAAGCAGTGAAACAGAGCTCTCCTTTTGCAACAACCGCCCGTTCACAATCATATGATCCAACTGACTCCATTCACCACGATACTTGTGCGAACCGGTTGCAGAATAGAAGAGGTTGTAAAGCGACTGCGCTTCGACAATGGAATCGGTGCTATAGGCTTGCGCCTTCAATACAGATGCAAGGCTCTCGTCGGTAGGGGTATCATTGAAATCGCCCATCACCACAAACGACGGTGTTCGGCGAACCAGGGCCAACGAATCCAAAGCCTCTCTCAAACGGCCGGCTGCAATAAGGCGTTTCTTGCGACTTTCCAACTCACCGCCCGAGCGGGACGGCATATGGCAAACGAACACATCCAAGGTGTCTGCCGATTGAAGTTCACCCCATACGTGAAGGAGGTTGCGGGTGGGCCGCTCATTGGGCGGCAACTGTATCCGAATCTCTTCCGAACCGATGAGACGAAACTGGTCACGGCGGTAAAGCAATGCCACATTGATGCCGCGCTTATCTTGCCCATGCGTCATACAATAGCGATAATCCATCTGACGCAAAGCTGTTCGGGTGACCAAATGGTGCATAACGGTGTCGTTCTCCACTTCACAAAGTCCGATTAAAGCAGGTTGTTTCCACTCCCCCGCCGACAAGATGACTTGAGACAAACGCTTAAGCTTGGCGTAATAGCGCCCGATCGTCCAATGGCGATCCGCGTCCGGTAAGAATGATTCGTCATTAACATCGGGATTGTCGATAGTGTCAAAGCAGTTCTCCACATTATAACTCATCACACAAAAATAGGTAGAATCCGTCTGTGCTGCCACAAATGGCGAAAGCAAGAAGGATAAGGAAAGTATCCACAATGATTTCATGCTGTGTTATTTCTCCTTTTCAGCATTAAGTTGAACATATTCATAGGCTCCGATCGTCGGCCCGTTGCTGCTACTCAAGCGATTGACCCCTAAACGATCTGTCGGATATTGCTTGGCAATTGTCGGATCGGCCTTGCCTACCCCCAGCGAAGTAATCGTATCGGGACGGAAATCGAACTGATATTTGGCCGATTCGCCCCCCAGCAATCGATAGGAAACCTTCTCGTCTCCAACAAAAAGGGTCTCCTCAAACCGCTCATTGTCCGTAGAAGTAGTAGCCAATACACAATGGTTAAAATGATAATCCGCTTCCGCTTTATCAGAGAAGGACGAAGCAATTTCTCCACCCGATGCCGAACCATAACTGCCATCGACGATACAATTGTCAAAATAGGCTTTTAATGCCACAGCATCCGACGACGATCCATTGTCGGAAGGATAGACATTGGCCAATGCCAAACATGCCGCATTGCGCTGGATCAGACGCATATAATTGGCCAATGTGCAATGAATAAACCGATAATCTCCACCGGCCAATGTCACCACGGCCCCACCGGCATTGCTGATTTCAGTATTGGTAACCGTCACTTTACTGTTGACCGAGGTAAAGACATTTTCCTTCATATTGGTGAATTGACAGTTGCTCACCGTCAGTTTCTGCACCGAGGGATCAGAGGCTTCCAGCGTGATTCCCGTCGTAGCATTACGCACCAACGTGTGTTCCATCACGTTCTCTTTGCTATCTGCCGTGAAGAAAATGCCGCCCCATTGGCCGGGTGTACGGTCGTAAGGCAAGATATTTTCCAAAACGAAATCCAATCGGTCGCCGCGAATCGTCACGGGTTTCTCCAATGTTCCCTCAGCAATAAGCCGCCCCTCAACGATCAGATTGGCTTGATCGTGCATATAGAGAGACGTTCCCGGCTCCAATCGCAACGTTGCATTGGGGGCTACGGTAATACTGTCGTACACCAAATGAGGGAGGTCGTCCGTCAGTGTCATATCTTCTGTAATCGTCCAGCCGCCTTTATGCAAATGGACATTCTGACCGAAGGCTTCCAACAACACAGATTGCTTTTGGTTGTTGGTCATGAATACGATAGAATCTTGGATCAAGAAGGGCTGATTGGCTTCCATTGGATCAACGGTTACCTCGACAAAGACAAACATACTGTCTTCGCCCAAGATACCCACATTGTCGAAATAATCGCCTTTTCGGCCATCTACATTCAAGCGGAAACCGGAGACTCCCCCACTCGCCAACATGATCGACCGGATGTTCAATGCATCTTTATTGCGGTTATAGATCATTACCTTCTTGGTGGCCGATCCAATCGTCGTGAATACCGTATCAAACGACAGGGTATCTGTCGAAAAAGAGAGGCGCAGGTTGGGATTAGTCGAATAGTTTTCCTCCAATCCATCGCAAGCCACAAACAACGAAGGTAGCGCCAATATCAAAATCCATATGTATAGAATAAGCCTTTTCATATCCAACTGTTTTAGGTAAGTTTGCCAACAATTCATTTCTCCTTTTACAAAGATAACAAAAATTTGCCAACAACCATAACAAAAAAGAGGAGCAGTTGGAGTAAATTGCTCCAACCGTTCCTCTTTTTATAACGGAACTAATTAAAATTTATTTCACAGGAATATTCTTTAACAATTCGAGCAAATGGCTCCACCATAAGCCGACTGAGTTGATTTCCAAACGCTCGTGTGGTGTATGGACGTCACGCATCGTCGGGCCGAACGAGATCATATCCAAATTAGGATACTTCTTGCGGAACAAACCGCACTCCAATCCGGCATGGATGGCTACGATCTGCGGATCTTTATGGAAGAGCTTTTGATACGTTTCTTGCGCAATCTTCAAAATAGCCGAATCGGTATTGGGCGACCAACCCGGATAACCATCACCATAAGAGACATCGGCTCCTGCCAACAAGAACGTTGCAGCCACTTGATTAGAGGCCATCTCTTTGTAAGAATCGATGGAGCTACGCTGACTCGTTCCGACTAAAATCGTATTGTTGTCCTGCATCTTGATAGAGGCCAAATTGGTAGAAGTCTCTACCAACCCTTCGATATCATGGCTCATTCCCAACACGCCATGATGACAAGCTTGCATGGCAAAAATAACCTTCTCGGCAGTCGTGTTGTCGATATAGAAAGCAGGCTGATCAACCGACTCCATGCTTAAGCGAACATTCTTATCAATATGTTTCAATTCAAACTCAACATCTGCGGCAAAGTGGTTCAACAGAATGCGCACCTCTTCCTTGTCTTTGGGCAAAAGACCGATAACGGCATGCGCTTCGCGGGGAATGGCATTTCTCAAGTTTCCACCATCGACAGAAGCCAAGGTGAAAACGAAACCTTTCTTCTTCAACAAATACAAGAAACGGAACAGCAGTTTGTTGGCATTGCCCAACCCTTTGTGGATATCACCGCCCGAATGTCCGCCATAAAGTCCGTTCACGTCAATGCGGAAGTAAAGGCGATCGGCCGTGGCCGGCTGTGGTTCGTAATGGAATGTGGCTTGGGTATCCATTCCACCGGCGCAACCCATAAAGATGACACCTTCGTCTTCACTGTCAAGATTCAGTAAAATATCGCCCGTCATGAAATCACTTTTCAGTGCTTTTGCACCCGTCAATGCCGTCTCTTCATCGACGGTAAACAAACATTCAAGCGGTCCGTGCTCCACCTCGTCCGAAGTCAAAAGAGCCAATCCGGCAGCTACACCGATACCATCATCGGCACCCAATGTCGTACCATTGGCACGAACCCAATCGCCGTCAATGATTACTTCAATCGGATCGTTCTCAAAATCGTGTTTTACATCGCCGTTCTTCTCACAAACCATATCCATATGCGCCTGCAAGACAACCGTCTTTCTGTTTTCCATGCCCGGAGTGGCCGGCTTTGACATCAAAATATTCCCCGCCTCATCTTTCTTGATGGCCAACCCATGCTGATGAGCATAGTTCTCCAAGAAGGCCACCATCTTGCCCTCTTTCTTCGAAGGACGCGGTACTTTCGTTATCTCGTAAAAGATTTTCCAAACGAGTTCTGGCTGTAATTCCGTAATTTTCTTCATATTATTCATCTGTTAGAACGTTAATGTATCTCATTTTTCTGTTTTAATTCGAAAAAAAGTAGAATTTAATGCGAAATTTCTACTCTATAATCGTTTAAACAATTATATTTGCGTTCACAAATATAGATAAAATGCTAACAACGTTATTGCTTACTGTCTTAATAATTGCAATTTGTGTGGTATTATTAGCGATAAAGATACTGCTCAAAAAGAATGGACGCTTCCCGAACACGCATATCGAAAGTAACGCGGCGTTAAGGAAGAAAAAGATCTATTGTGCGAAAACTGAAGCACGTTTGCTTTACGAGCATAAGAATCTATTTGAGCGTTTACAAGATTAATCCGATAAAAATAAAAGTAAATATTCGCATTTTATGAAGAACGTTAACTACATTATCAACGGTATTTTAGCTGTAGCCGTTGTAATTCTGTTTGTAATGCAGCTCTCCGGAAAAAAGGAAACAAGCACGGCAAACCCAACTATCTCCGGCGATGGAAATGCTTCTGTACGAACGCTTCCGGTTGCTTATATCAATGTTGATTCATTATTGGAGAACTACAATTACGCTAAAGATTTGAATGAAATCATCTTGAAGAAGGCAGAAAATTCAAGAGCAAACGTCAACCAAAAAGCCGCTTCTTTGCAAAAAGAGATGGAAGAATTCCAACGTAAAATCACCAACAACGCTTTCTTGACAAGAGAACGTGCCGAGCAAGAACAACAACGCTTGGTGAACAAACGTCAGGAATTGCAAGACTTGGATACGCGCCTCTCACAAGAGTTGATGACTGAGCAGCAGAAATTGAACGAACAATTGCGCGACTCTATCGTTTCGCAGTTGAAAATCTTCAACAAAAACAAAGGTTTTGAGATTATATTAAGCAATACAAGCGGTGACAATATCTTGTTGGCAAACGATGCCTATAATATTACAGCTGAATTGTTGGAATATTTGAACAAGAACTACGCCACAAAATAAATAACGAATAATTGATTTCTATCCTATAAATATAGCGTGTGCAAGCGCAGTCACTGCGGTTTTGCACACGCTTTTTGTAAGAACAAGACCATGCTGAGCAAGAATAAAATCAAACTCATCCGCTCGTTGGATCTGAAGAAGAACCGTAGTAGCGAACATCTGTTCGTGGCCGAAGGAAACAAATTGGTTTCAGATATGCTTCCCGCCTACGAATGCGCTCTCCTTGTAGCCAAACCATCTTGGCTGAACGCCCAAGACCCTATCAAAGCCGAAGAGCTGATCGTGGCGGAAGACGAGGATATTCGCAAAGCCAGCTTCTTGAAAAATCCGCAAGATGTATTGGCCCTGTTCCGCATTCCAACGTGGAGAATCGAGGAGGTGCACCCGGACAAGGAACTGGTATTGATGGCCGACGGCATTCAAGACCCCGGCAATCTCGGCACAATCATCCGACTGGCCGACTGGTTCGGCATCGAACATATTCTTTGTAGCAACGACACAACCGATGTTTTCAATCCGAAAGTCGTACAAGCCACCATGGGAGCCTTGGCACATGTAAAGGTTCATTATACGGATCTGAAGCAATATATCGGCCGTTTAGAGAGAGAAAAAACTCCCATTTACGGCACCTTTCTCGACGGCGAAGACATGTATGAAAAGGAACTGTCCCGGCATGGTATCATCATCATGGGCAACGAAGGAAACGGCATTCGCGAAGAGCTGAAACCTTTGATCAACGAACGGCTTTATATACCGAACTATCCGGCCGAAAAGAGCTGCGCAGAATCGCTCAACGTAGCCATTGCTACCGCTGTCGTCTGCGCAGAATTCCGCAGAAGAGCCCGGCTTCCTCACCAATAACATCGAACACAAACGACAAAATATCCGAGCAATGAGAAAGTTTCTCGGGAGTAAACTGCAGTTTTCCCCCGAATGAACTGCAGTTTTATGCCGAACAAACTCGAGTTTTCTCCGCATAAAACTGAACAAAGTTCGGATAGTATAATCCGTATGTTCGAGAAATAAATCTATACTAAAGCACTATTTTAGTGGAAGAGAAGGGTGGAAGTGTCAATTGATAAACGACATAACCGCCACCCGTTCGAAACTTATATGGCATTTCCTCTTGCAAGAGTTGTAAAAGATCATGATAAGAGAGTGTGGAAACTGCCATAAATCGCTGTTGAATAGCCGACCATTTTCCCATTAATTCCTGAGGAATCAGCAACAGGATGCCATTCAGAAAAGAAGTATTCGCAATTTCTTCTGTCAATGGAGCAATTTCTTGGCAACAAGAGTCGGCATCAAATGCCGCATAACTCAAATGAAAAGATCGGCCCGCAAAGATATAATGTGCCGCCAGACGTGTCATTTTTCCTTTCATTTCCCATCTGTTGTCTGTAAAGCCATCTTGTAATTGTACCGAACCAAGGAGATGCTGTCTGCATAGACCTTGTAATAATTCCCGTCACTATTGTCCAAGCGCAGATAACCATACACACGATTGACCCTTTTCGAGGAGAGTGCTTTCAGCTGTGTTGTATGGAATCCGTCACGTTGGAGCTTATCGTTGACGGTAAGGATCGTATCCCCCTGATCAATGCACAGGCGAATCTCCGGTTTCTTCTTCATGGAAGGAGTAATACCCCACACCCGCATCTTCAAAGCAAACGTACTTCCCGACGGGAAGGCATCACTCGGCTCGATACGGAATACCGTTCCATTGAATGGTGCCTGAGAGGAAAACGTCAGATAGGAACGTCTTGGCCAAATATCCGTCGAATCTTGCAAATTGGAAGATGTATAGGTTTTGGCCACATCGCCCAATCCTGAAATCCGATCATCCACGTCTTTGGCGATCATATTATACACCTGCATGTAGCGGTCGAGATTATGGGCATACCACATCAACGAGCTGTCATACTCGGCTCGTGTTATATTATATTTTCGAAAAACGGACTCGTATAAAGCCAATTTATGCACATCATCGTGGTATGTACTCTTGTCTGCATTGATCATTGCTTCAGCAAGCTGCATATCAGTGACCACAGCCTGCATTTTCTTCTGCGGAAGAATGCCGCCGGGCACTGGTGAACAAGCTGACATTCCTAACAAACAGCCGACAAATCCCCATATTATATGTCTACTATGCATGAAAAAAGAACTACTTATTCCTTATTCAAACTCTGAGATAGAGTACTTCGATAAAAAATCAGCAGTAAAAAAACTGCCACACAGATGGCCGAATCGGCCAAGTTGAAGATCGGACGGAAGAATATAAAGTGATTTCCGCCCCAGATAGGAAGCCATTCCGGCAAATTGGTGTCAATAAGCGGGAAGTAGAACATATCAACCACCTTGCCATGCAACCATGTTCCATATCCGCCATCGGGAGGAAACAGGGTAGCAACTTGACCATAACTATGATCGAAGATGACGCCATAGAAAATCGAGTCCAATATATTACCCATCGCTCCGGCCAACACCAATGCAATGCAAGCTACATAACCAAAAGAGTAGCTCTCTTTTTTGACAATCCGATAGAGATAATACCCAATAAAACAAACGGCTACCATACGGAAGACCGTAAGAAACAGCTTGCCTATCACCTCGATGCCGAATGCCATGCCCGGATTCTCAGTAAAACATATATAAAACCAGGGCGTTATCTCAATGCTTTCGCCCAGCTGCATATGAGTCTTGACCCATATCTTCAGCAATTGGTCTAAAAGAAGGAGCAGTATTACAATCAATACCGCTCCTGTACCTTTATAAGATTTCATACTTACTTGGCGCCTCCCTGTTTAGCTTCGATACTCAATGTTGCATGAGGTACCGCACGGAGTCGCTCTTTCGGAATCAGTTTGCCCGTCTCACGACACACTCCATACGTTTTATTCTCGATTCTAACCAATGCCGCCTGCAAGTTTTGGATGAATTTCATTTGACGTTGCGCCAAACGGCCGGCCTCTTCTTTCGACAAGGTTGTTGCTCCTTCTTCCAATACTTTAAAAGTTGGGGATGTATCTGCAATATCATTACCATCAGAGTTGGTGATCCCCCCCCGTAACATCTCGTAATCTCGTTTTGCTTTTTCCAGCTTTTCAAGTATGATTGCTTTAAACTCCTCGAGTTCTGCATCAGAATATCTCGTCTTTTCTGCCATAGCAATTCCATTTTTTAAGTTTAACAATCAATTGATTTTAAAGAAGAGAGTCATAACCGAGAGACTCGATTATGGCTCCTTCCCTTATATTTCTCGCAAAGATAATATTTTATTTATATTCTCCAAAAAACATGTCTACTACAAGATCATGAAATTTGAACTGTTTTCTTATGCTTTTACGACTGCAATGTCCAACGTGAACTCTTCCAAATCGAGCGAAGTGGCGTTCTCAATCGGATCTGATGTAATCTCAATTGAATTAGCCAATACCTGATTGGAGATATACTCCTTGTATGCTTGGATGGCAGCATCCGAATCCGGTGTAGAAG
>CAVJQR010000056.1:0-14344 GCA_963651605.1 Agathobaculum sp. | reverse complement strand
AAATTGTACAGATCGTTCTTGGCAAACTCTTTTTCTATGTTTCCGGTTGCAACCATTATGCGCAACTTTTCCAACCGTTTCAATGTGCTTTCGCGAGTCTCTTCGTTGAGAGATGACACATAATGTCGAGTCAGAGGCATCTCATTTCCCTCTTCATCAACATAATAGTCGTTATTCACCCGCAAGATAGGCATTTTCTGTTCAATTTCCAACTTTATTTTTCGAGAAGGGGTCTTGTAAACTTTTATTCTCGAAATCATGTTGTTATTCAACAGTTCCTGTTCGATCTTCTCCGTATTGATCTCATTCATCGGCTTCTCGACAGGATAGAGTTGAGCCTTCTTCAGCATATAGGTCAAATCGGATGGAGTCACAAAAGGTTTCTCCAAACTATCCTTTACGACAATCTCCAATCCTTCACACAAACCCTCTTCTCTCACCTTATGAAAGAAGAAGGAGGTAGCCAGAAGATAGACCGCCAGCAAGGTTGACAATATGATGGATATTATTCGAATCACCTATTTTCTTCCAATATTTGTTTTACGGGTTCAATCAATCTATCAATATCTCCTGCCCCCACCATCAGTACTACTTCCATTTTTGCCGACTCGTCATGGACCAAATCCAACAACCCTTCTTTGCGAATCATTCGTTTATTGGCAATTGTCACTTTGTCGAAAATAATCCGCGATGTTACACCGGGGATCGGAGTCTCGCGTGCCGGATAAATATCCAACAAGATCAGCTCATCCACCAATGAAAGACTGGCGGCAAAATCTTCCGCAAAGTCTCGTGTGCGCGTATAGAGATGCGGCTGAAAGATAGCTGTCAGTCGTTTGTTCGGATACAATGCCTTTACAGAAAGTATGCTTGCTTTCAGCTCAGCCGGATGATGAGCATAATCATCCAACAAGACTATATCCTCCCGTTTCAAGTGGAAGTCAAAACGGCGAACAGGACCTTGGAAGCTCTCCATACCGCGACGAATTTCTTCTTCTGTCACACCATTCAACCAGGCCAAAGCCATGGCTGCGACTCCATTTTCGATGTTCACCAGTACGGGAACGCCCAGTTTTATATCTTTGATGCACGCATTCGGTGCCATAAAATCAAACACAATATCGCCATTACCGATCCGAACATTCAGTGCATAGAAATCGGCCTCTTCCGTTGCCGAATAACTATAAAGACGAACCCCTTCTTGCAGACGCGGTTGAATGGGCAACCCTTTCTTCATGATCAAGCACCCATCCGGACGAATCAACGATGTAAAATGTTCAAAGCTTTCACGATATGCCTCAACTGTGCCATAAATATCCAGATGATCAGCATCCACTGCCGTGATAACGGCCATATAGGGATTAAGCCAATGAAACGAACGGTCAAATTCATCCGCTTCAATCACTGTCAAATCACTTGTATCGGAAAGCATCAGATTGCTGTCGTAATTTTTCAAGATGCCGCCCAAAAAGGCATTGCAATCCACATGCGACTGTTTCAACAAATGTGCAGCCATGGACGATGTCGTTGTCTTTCCATGCGTACCGGCCACACACAAGCCACGAGAACAACGTGTTATCTCCCCTAACACCCGAGCCCGTTTCATCACCTCAAAACCATTATCTTTAAAGAAGCGGAGCTCCGCATGATTATCGGGGATGGCCGGCGTATAAACCACCAATGTCGTTTTCGGGTCTTTGCAATTATCAGGAATAAGTTTCACATCCTCCTCGTAATGAATCAGGGCCCCCTCCTCTATTAACTCGCCTGTGAGTTGAGAGGGCGTCCGGTCATATCCGGCCACACACTTTCCTTTGGCCAGGAAATAACGGATCAATGCACTCATTCCGATTCCTCCTGCACCCACAAAATAAACAGATGTCACCTTCTGTATCTCCATAATTTATTCCTTCGTTGCAAACGTTTCAAAATTACTATTTTCTTTCTATAATTCGCACGATTTCATCAACAATTTGTTCAGCGCTGTGCGAATGCGCCATTTCTGCAATATGACGAGACAAATTTTGCAGCTTTGCTTCATCAATGACCAAAGCCAAAGCCGTGTCTACCAATTGCTCACGTGCATCCTTGTCGGCAACACAAACAGCAGCGTCTCGATTTACCAAAGCCATCGCGTTCTTTGTCTGATGATCCTCTGCCACATTGGGTGAAGGCACCAACACCACCGGCTTCTTCAGTACGCACAACTCCGAAATCGAGCTGGCTCCTGCACGTGAAATGACCAAATCAGCCGCCTCATACGCATAATCCATCCGCGAAATGAAATCCGAACACCAAATTGGCATGCCATGGTAAGCCTTGAGCGAACGCAACGCCTCATCGTAGTAGTAACGGCCCGTCTGCCAAATCACTTGCACACCTGAGGCAAACAATTTGTCCAATCCGCCTTCGATACTCTTGTTAATCGTGCGAGCTCCTAAGCTACCACCCACCACAAGAATCGTTTTCTTTTCGGGCGACAAGCCAAAAAACCGAAGCGCTTCTTCTCGTTTTCCGGCCGCCTCTTCCAGATCCTTGCGCACAGGATTGCCTGTCAGCACCAATTTTTCAGAGGGGAAGAATTTCTCCATTCCTTCATACGCCACACAAATCTTATCAGCTCGCTTGGCCAACAACTTGTTTGTAACGCCCGCATACGAATTTTGTTCTTGAATCAAGGTCGGAATTCCTTGCAGTGAAGCCATCCACAACGTCGGACCACTGGCATAGCCTCCCACTCCAACAGCAATGTCCGGTTTGAAACGCCGGATGGTTTGGTGGGCCAAGCAGAGACTCTTCAACAGATTGCATACCACCTTGACATTGTTCATCAGATGCGCCCGATCAAAACCCTTTACCGGCAATCCGACAATTGAGTAGCCGGCAGCGGGCACCTTCTCCATTTCCATACGATCATGGGCACCCACAAAAAGAATATCCACTTCCGGCAACCGCTTCTTCAATGTGTTCGCTATTGATATGGCCGGGAATATATGCCCCCCGGTTCCACCTCCGCTTATAATGACTTTATATTGTTTCATAGTGTGTTACGCTTCATTGTAATTTATCTTTTTCAAATTGCAAGTTTGATAAATGACAAAAGTAACTATTTTCACCACTACGACAAAGTAAAATCGGCGGTTATTTCTTTTTTCTGTTTTCTATTACATCAAAAATCCATCGTATTTTCCCCCTTTCCCGCTCTCCTATTGGGAACGACCTCGTTTTCTTTCATAATGAGCGTTAAAACTTTCTTTTTAATCGTTTGATTTTCAATAAATGTCACACTTACCGACAAGTAAGTTCTTGCGCAATCTAACAAAAACCTATAACTTTGCAACTGAACAAACAGTTGGTATCATATAAGTTCAATGAACATTGAAGCGGAATCAAGGTGCGCTACACAATAATGCAAATCCTATTTCGTTTCTTGAAATATGGAAGTTGATATGCTGAAAAATTTGGACACGCGCTATGAGTTGTTCCCAAATTGTCCCATCCGCAATGTATTGGCCCGCATAGGTGACAAATGGTCATTGTTGGTGATGATGCAATTGAAACGGAACACCCAGGCAACTCGCTTCTCAGAGATAGACAAAGCCATGCCGGACCTCTCTCAAAAGGTGCTGGCGTCGACCTTGCGCAATCTGGAAGAGGACGGGTTCGTCATCCGCACTGCCTATCCGGAAGTGCCCCCACGCGTGGAGTACCAACTTACCGATCGCGCCCTCTCTTTCCTCGTTGCATGCCAACCGATGATTGATTGGTCGCTGACTCACATGAGCGAAATAGTCAAGGAACGGGAAAAACGAAGAGCATCAAAGAAGTAAAAGGTCGCCATCGTTGAAAAAGTTTCTCGGCAGCAAACTGCAGTTCACTCGGCACAAAACTCGAGTTTTATGCCGAGAAAACTTGAGTTTACTCCGCAGAAAACTCCTCGGCATTCACTTATTTTGATAGCCATGTTCGGGAGTTTATTTTTGAAAGCATATCATTGAATCATAAAAAGAGAATGGATTTTAAAACAAAATAATATCTTAAGTTGTTCATAACAAGAACAAATCACATAAACAAAATGTATATGAAAAGCATTAATTATTTACTGATCATGTTGACAACCTGCATGCTTTGGGCTTGTCAATCTAAAGAGAGTGTACCATTTACAGTAGCTGACCACTATTTTGTCAACAACAATGTGGAGCAACTTCCGATGGGAAAAATTGAGAGTCAAGTGGAGTTCGAACAACTATTCGGCATGGCGACAGTCATGGGCGAGAACGGAAAGCCGACACCTATTGACTTTTCAAAAGAGTATGTCATTGCCGTCACTATCCCACAGACCTCATTCTCTACCACAATCGAGCCTGTCAGCCTCCAAAAAACGGCAGATGGTAAATTGGTTTTCAACTACAAAGTAAACAAAGGAGAAAAGATGTCCTACTCGATTCTCCCTTCATTGATTGTAGTGGTAGACAAAAAATACGACCGCGAAGTTACCCTTTCAGAAGTAACAGAATAGATTATAAATCAAACACTAACGAACAATCGCCATGTTTTACAAACTACTCCTAACAATGCTATTCATTCTTTGCACAAATGCGAGCAAAGCCGGTGATGTAGATTCCATAACAATGGCCGGCTTTCAAGCTGATAAGGAATTGTTGAGTTGGGAAAACACGAAACATGCCCCCATACAAGGATACAAAAACTCCGTCTATTGGAAAAGGCATAAGGTGTTGAGAAGCTGCGCATGGAGTGCATTCGGTGTAGGATTAGGCTGTACAGCGGTAGGATATGTGGGCAGTGTTGTATCATTTTACACAGGATCCCGCGCAGGCGTCTTTCCCGCCCTCTTCACGGCTGGGGTATGCCTCACAGCTTCCAGCCTGCCTCTTTTCATTTTTTCCTACACAACCAAGAAGAAAGCCAAGCAAGCTTATCTGACAACGGGCAATATTCAGAGTTATTCGCCGGGAATGAATCAACAACAACCGGCGCTATCCCTGCATGTTTGTTTCTAAACATCGGCGAGAGTTCGCCAAGTTGTACATAAAAAAAGAAAAGCGCAGATTCAAAAAATCCGCGCTTTTTTCTTTTCAATTGTCAACAACATAGCGGAAAGACAGGGATTCGAACCCTGGGAACAGTTACCCGTTCACCGCATTTCGAGTGCGGCCCGATCGACCACTCCGGCATCTTTCCTTAAAGACATTGCACTATCGTTGTCTTTTCGGGTGCAAAGATAGTGCAATGAATGGGCAAAACAAAATTTGATCGACTATTTTTTTGCAGACAATTGTTTGTGCATTGCCGCAGCAGCACGTCGTCCGTCGCCCATTGCCAAGATTACGGTAGCTCCACCGCGTACAATATCACCACCGGCAAAGAGCATAGGGATGGACGATTCCATCTCTTCGTTGACTGCAATAGTACCTTTTCGTCCCAATTCCAAGCCTTTGATGGAATGCGGAACAATAGGATTGGGAGAGACTCCGACGCTCACAATGGCCAAATCAATGTCCAACGTCTCCGTTGCTCCAGGGATTGCCACCGGACTACGACGGCCGGATGCATCCGGCTCGCCCAATTCCATCTTCTGCAACACCACCTGTTTCACGCGGCCCTGTTCATCAGGGATATACTCGATCGGGTTATGTAATGTCAAAAATTCGACACCCTCTTCCTTGGCATGCTTCACCTCTTCTGCGCGGGCCGGCATCTCTTCTTCCGAACGGCGGTAGATGATCATGGCTTTCTCTGCTCCCAAACGTTTGGCCGTGCGGACAGAATCCATTGCGGTATTGCCACCGCCAATCACAGCAACCCGTTTTCCGAATGTAATCGGCGTATCAGATTCGGGATTTGCTGCATCCATCAGGTTGACACGCGTCAGATATTCATTCGACGACATGATATTGATACAGTTTTCACCCGGAATATTCATGAAGTTCGGCAGACCGGCTCCCGAGGCAACGAAGATACCCTGATAGCCTTCCTTCTGTAAGTCTTCTATGCTAATTGTCTTGCCTACAATACAATCCTTGACAAAAGTCACACCCATCTTGCCGAGGTTATTGATCTCAACATCCACGATTTTATTCGGAAGACGGAACTCAGGAATACCATACTTCAATACACCCCCAATCTCATGCAGAGCTTCAAACACGGTTACGTCGTAGCCCAACTTGGCCATATCGCCCGAAAATGACAAACCAGCCGGACCGGATCCGATAACTGCCACCTTGATGCCATTCTTCGATGAGATTTCCGGGATACTTATCTGTCCGCTTTCACGTTCATAGTCGGCAGCAAAACGCTCAAGATATCCGATAGCCACAGGTTCATGTTTCATTTTCAAGTGGATACATTTCGACTCGCACTGTTTTTCTTGCGGACAAACACGGCCACAAACAGCCGGCAATGCGCTTGTTTGCTTCAACACGCGTGCTGCTTCCAGGAACTCTCCTCGCTCAATGTTCTTGATAAAGGTAGGAATATTGATACTAACCGGGCAACCTGTCATACATGAAGGATTCGCACAGTCGAGACAACGCTTGGCTTCTGTCAAGGCTTGCTCGGCAGTCAGGCCTTGGTTGACCTCTTCCAAACGGGTATGTGAACGATATTCCGGATCCAGTTCCGGCATCTTTACGCGGGGAATATCCGTACGTTCTTTCGGTTTCATTGATTTACGCAGCTCTTCACGCCAGGGAGCATTGCGGTCATCGTCCGCCACTCCCTCCGAAGTCTTCTCCGTTGTCGCATCCAACTTATGGATTTCCTCCCGTTCGATATCCTTAAAGGCCCCCATTCGCTTGAGCATCTCATCGAAATCGACCTGATGACCATCGAACTCCGGACCATCCACACAGACGAAACGCGTCTTTCCTCCTACGGAAATACGGCAAGCCCCACACATTCCTGTGCCGTCTACCATGATGGTATTCAACGAGACTTCGGTCGGTATTTCATATTTCTTTGTAAGCAAACAAACGAACTTCATCATGATGGCCGGACCGATGGCAAAACATTTGTCGACCTTCTCCCGCAAGATGACAGATTCAACACCTTCTGTCACCAAACCTTTCTTGCCATATGAGCCGTCGTCCGTCATGATGATCACCTCATCAGAAGAGGCTCTCATCTCGTCTTCCAGAATGATCAACTCTTTTGAGCGCCCTGCCAAGACGGTTATCACCCGGTTACCGGCAGCTTTCAAGGCTTGAACAATAGGAAGCATCGGGGCAACACCAACGCCACCTCCCGCACATACCACGGTACCGAAGTTTTCAATGCGGGTAGCTTGCCCCAATGGTCCGACAATATCAGTCACCTCATCGCCCGGTTCGAGCTGGCAAAGTTTGGTAGAAGAGAGCCCGACTTCCTGTACCACTAATGTAATAGTACCCTGTTGAGGGTCAGCTCCGGCAATGGTCAACGGCATACGTTCACCTTTTTCGCCTACACGGACAATCACAAAATGGCCGGCTTTACGAGAACGGGCGATCAATGGTGCTTCCACCACCAGTTTCACTACTTTCTCGGAGAAATGTTCTTTGCTTACTATCTTATTCATATAATCGCTTTTAATCTTTTTTCAATGGTATATATATTCGTCATTCAAACAATCCTTCGTCTCGGACCAACATCAAGATGGCGGCATGAGGTACGATCAGATATTTCTCGTCGTTGAAGCTAATCTCGTAAGCCGCATTCTGCAAGTAAACGGCCAAATCGCCCTCTTGTGCCTGCAACGGCAAGTATCGCACCTCTTCTTCTTTGGCTTCCCACACCTCTCGCTCTTCATTCTGAGCAGGGAGAGCGTAACCGGGGCCCACCTTAATCACATAGCCTGACTGGATTTTGTCTTTATCTTGTACCGAAGGCGGCAAATACAAACCCGATTTGGTTTGGCTTTGTGGATTCTTCGGCTTGATGAGTACCTTATCGCCAACCATTAGAAACCTCTTGATGTCTTTCTGTTCTAAAGATAATTGCATGGTAAATGTTTTTCGTGTTAATGAAACAAAGCTACAAAAAAATTACAGGTTTTGCAAGTTTAGCATCAAACGGGGGTAACTCCTCGCTCGGCCAACAGTTGCAAACTCATCTCTCTGAGCTTGAATTTCTGAATTTTTCCGCTTCCCGTCATCGGGAATGTATCGACAAAGAATATATATTTCGGGATCTTATGACGGGCAATCTTGCCACGGCAAAAGTCTTTCACCTCATCGTCTGTCATCTGAACGCCATCCTGCAAGATGATGAAAGCCCCGACTTCTTCGCCATATTTCTTTGAAGGGACGGCTACGACCTGAACATCTTTCACACCGGGCAAGTGATATAGGAATTCTTCCAACTCGCGAGGATAGATATTCTCGCCGCCGCGGATGATCATATCCTTGATACGACCCGTGATACGATAATAGCCTTCTTCATCTTTCACGCCGATATCGCCGCTATGGAGAAATCCATTGGCATCGATCACCTCCTCTGTCGCTTTCGGATTGTTATAGTAACCCTTCATCACAAGGTAACCTTTGCAGCAGATCTCGCCATGTTCTCCGACGGCACACTCTTTGCCCGTCTCGGGATTCAGCACCTTCACCTCCGTAAACGGATACTCTTTTCCGACCGTTGTGCAACGAGCCTCAAACGAGTCTGCAATAACAGAGTGTGTCATGCCCGGCGAGCTTTCCGTCAGTCCATAAACGCTGGTGATATGAGTAATGTGCATCTTCTCCGTCACGGCACGCATCAACTCGATCGGGCAAAGAGACCCGGCCATAATACCCGTGCGGAGTGACGTCAAGTCGAACATCGAGAACATCGGATGATTCAATTCGGCAATGAACATCGTCGGAACGCCATACAAAGCCGTGCAACGTTCTTTATGAACCGAGGCCAAAACCACCAAAGGATCGAACTTTTCGACCATCACCTGCGTACAACCATGTGTCAACACGGCCATGGAAGCCAGCACAACACCGAAACAATGAAATAGCGGAACACAACAGCAGAGTTTATCGTCGGCAGTGTAGTTCATACCCTCGCCCGTGAAATAGCCGTTGTTGGCAATGTTATGGTGAGTCAGCATCACCCCTTTGGGAAAGCCGGTGGTACCGGAAGTATATTGCATATTGACAACATCCCAACAAGAGACCTTCGCTTTTGCCTCGATCAATTCCTCATCCGGAACATTCTCGCCCAGCAAAAGGAGTTCGGCCGTATTGTACATACCGCGGAATTTCTCTTGTCCGATGTAAACGACGTTCTTCATTCGAGGGAAACGTTTGCTCTTGAGGTAGCCACGTTGCGACTCTTTCAGTTCGGGAAGCATAGTATAAACCATATCGATATAGCTTCCGTCGAACACTCCTTCGGTGATGCAGAGAGTATGAATATCCGCATTTTCTACCAGATACTCCAGTTCGTTCTGTTTGTAGTTGGTATTGATCGTGACAGCTACTGCACCAATCTTCGCACAAGCATACAAGAATGTGAGCCAATCCGGAACATTGGTAGCCCATAATCCGACGTGGGTGCCATGTCCTATGCCGATAGCCATCATACCTTTCGCCATTCGGTCGACGCGCTCGTCCATCTCTTTCCAAGTGAACCGCAAGTCGCGATCGGAATAAACCAAATATTCTTTATTCGGCGTTACAGTAGCCCAATGTTCAAGCCACTGTCCCAATGTTTTATTCTGCAACTCCAACATAATCTTCTCGGCTTAATAAGGGGTATATACGACACCCAAGATACGAGCCGGTTGATCGCCGGATGCATGTACGTGATGGGAGACGATAGAATCATAATAAATCGAATCGCCTTCACCCAGCTGATAGACATTCTTTCCATACTGAATTTCCACACGCCCCGAAAGCACATAGATAAACTCTTCACCCTCGTGCGAGGAGGTTTGGAAAGTAGTAAGATCTTCTGCAGGAGCGATATCGATCAAGAACGGCTCCATATGGCGGCCGGACTTGTCTTCCGACAGAGCGAAGTAGGACATATGCTTCCGTCCTTCGGTATTGTTGTTGGCAAAGCTGATACCTTCGCCTTGTGTCTCTTCTTTTCGACAAATGACAGGGCCGAGTTCATTCTGATCGTCCAAAAATGTTCCCAAACGAACACCCAACACGCGCGCGATTCTGATAAGAGGAGCCAAAGACGGGAAAACTTGGTTTTCTTCAATCTGCCGCACCTGCTCTTCCTTCAACCCACTTCGTTCAGCCACTTCACTCAAGGTCAGATTCTTTGTTTCTCGAATATTTCTGATTTTCGAGCCGATCATCTTATTGCTTTTCATGCCTTTGTCTTTTTGATTTTCTTCCAATTATCTTTCCTACAAAATTAAGGTTTTCTCTCGAAGTAGGAATATTTTTAAACAAGATATTTAATTAAATATTTATGAACAAAAGAATGAGACTAACAACGGCACGCTGAAATCCACCAAAATGCCGTGTAGAATCGAGACAAAGACCCACTCTTTACCGCAACATTTCGTGATGATGGGTAGCGTGGTATCCATCGTTGTGGCTCCACCGGCGCAGATCGGAGCCAACACTCCGAAGTAGCGTTTGAAAAGAGGAGCGCCCAACAGCGCAATTATCTCGCGCAAAACATTGGCAATCAAAGCAATCGTCCCTAATTCGGAAGCGGCTTGCAATCCTATGGAGGAGACTTTCAACTGCGTGATCAAGATCGACGAGAGCGAGTAGTATGCAAAACCGCTACTGACGGCCAACGTCTCTGTCAAGCTCCACCGCGAGAGGAACAGACTGATCACGGCGGCAAAGAGCAAGGAACCGCTGATGGTAGCCAACGGCACCAGCAAAAGCTTCGGGCGGATGCTTCGGACAATTGTTTTCAACTGGCTGTCACTTCCAAGGTTCAACCCTACTTGAAGCATCAGTAAATAAAGGACATAGGTCGACAAGGTCTCCTCTTGTAGCCACGAAGGCAATGCCCCGCTCCAACCGACCAAGCACCCTGCCGCGAAACAGGCCACTACTATCAAACTTCCTTTCATCGTTCACCGTCTCCTTTCGGCTTGAAGAAATAATGATAAACCACCCACGCCATGCAAAGGCTACCGAGTGTAGAAGCTACAGCTATCTGCAAGGCTTGTCCGCCTAATGTGCTCAAATTGCGAACAATCGCGGGATTAGCCCCCACCGATACCCCCAACAAGAAGAGTAACAAATAGATGGTGTACTGAATGGATGGGCCCAATTTATGCAGCAGTGTGACACGCCGCAGCAGATAGCCAAGCCCGATCCCCATGAACATGATGCCAAGAACAACAAACATAGTGCTTTTTCATTTTTATCAGACAAATATACAAAAAGAACGCCTCTCGACAAAATGCAAGTTCGATGCTGACGGTTGAAAACGAAGTTTCGTACTCTTTGAAAAATTATTCGGCACGTTTGAAAAAGTTTCTCGGGAGAAAACTCGAGTTCACTCGGGGGAAAACTGCAGTTTTCTCCGCATAAAACTCCGGTTCGCTGTCAAAGATTTTTTTCAGAACTGCCGAGCATCATTCAGACAGCTCCTCATGCGAAATTATAGTTGTCCGTATCAACATTTTTCATATATTTGTACTTTCATAAATTGAAATCCCTATAAACAATGAGAAAAAGCTTCTATTATTTATCGGCCCTTGCACTCTTTGGCTTGTTGACGACCGGTTGCCAGCCAAAGCAGGAGGAGACAACCCTCGAAAATCAAGTGCAGTATGTCGATCCTTTTATCGGAACGGGCTTCCACGGACATACATTCCCAGGCCCGACCCGCCCACATGCATTGGTTCAGTTGAGCCCCGACACACATATGATAGGATGGGATGCCAGCAGCGGATACCATAACGACGACCCGATCATCTATGGATTCAGTCATACGCATCTCTCCGGTACCGGTGTAGGTGACTTGGGCGATATTTTGTTGCTCCCTTATAGTGGGGAGGATTCCATCAAGCCTATTGCCACCTTTTCGAAAGAAAACGAGGAAGCCACACCGGGCTACTACCGCGTTCGCCTCGACAATTTCAAGGTGAATGTCGAACTCACCTCGACCGACCATGTTGGTCTGCACCGATACACCTTCGACGATCCAAAAGAGCGTCGGGTGATGTTGGATCTGGGCCACGTACTGCAACCCAATTGGGGGCATAAGTTGGTGGGCAATGAATATATCTTCGTGAACGATTCGACCGTCGAAGGAGTGTTCAAGACGCAAGGTTGGGCACACTTCCACCATATCGCTTACCGCATTGCCTTCTCTGAACCTATCGAAAAAGTTTATCAATATATCGACGGGCAGTTGCGTTCGGATTCGTTGTTCGTCAAATTGGTATCAGACAAAGATGTCAAATTCCACTATAAGTTTAAGGAATCGGACAAACCGCTGTTAGTCAAAGTGGCTCTCTCGCCTGTGGATACAGACGGAGCTCAGAAGAATATGGAAGCAGAGGCCCCGGCTTGGGACTTCGACAAGGTGTGCGCCGAATCGGAAGAGGTATGGAACAAGGAGCTGAACCGCATCCAAATCAAGACAGACGACCCAACGATCCGCCGCATTTTCTACACTGCCTTGTATCATACACAGATCGCTCCATTCGCTTATCAAGATGTGGACGGTCGTTATATCGGTATGGACAAGAAGATGCACACGGCTTCGACACGAGCCGTAAACTATACGGCCTTCTCCTTGTGGGATACCTTCCGCGCATTGCATCCGCTGATGACGATCATCAACCCTGAAATGGCTGCACAAATGGGTGAAGCTTTAGTGCAAGGCTACGTCGAAGGATCGATTCTTCCGAAATGGCCGCTGGCGTCGAACTATACCGGTTGCATGGTAGCTTACCCGGCCGTCTCTATCTTGGCCGACTTGGTGGCGAAGGATATGGCTAAAGGCGACTTGAACCTTTGGACGGAAGCAGGCGTTCGCTCGTCTGTCTACCGCGATGACCTTGCAGAAAAATTCAAAGGAACACGCGAATTGGATCTGATCACCCGACATATTTACTATAAAGATACTTTTGGTTTCGTACCGGCCGACTCGATACCGGAGTCAGTATCTTGGGGTCTGGAGATGGCTTACGACGACTGGTGTATCTCGCAGATTGCAGCAAAAGCCGGAAACGACTCGATCGCTAAAGCTTATGCCGAGAAAGCCACCTACTACAAGCGTTATTTGGATCCCGAAACAAAGCTGATGCGCCCGGTTATGGCCGATGGAAGTTTCCGCACACCGTTCAATCCTCGCTATTCATCCCACATGCGCAGTGACTATACAGAAGGCAACGCTTTCCAATGGAGCTTCTTTGCTCCTCACGATATGGACAATTTCATTGCCGAGATCGGAGGGAAACAAGAGTTGGAAGCCCGCTTGGATACCTTGTTCACCACCTCATCGCAGGTGGATGGAGCCGAAGCATCTGGCGATATCACCGGTTTGATCGGACAATATGCCCACGGCAACGAGCCAAGTCACCATATGGCCTATCTCTATAACTGGACAGACTCTCCATGGAAGGGTCAAGAACGGTTGGATTTCATCCTTCGGAATTTCTACACTGATCAGCCGGATGGCATCATCGGCAACGAGGATTGCGGACAGATGTCGGCATGGTATGTGATGAGCGCCCTCGGTTTCTACCAAGTTTGTCCCGGCAAACCTATCTATACGATCGGCCGACCGATTGTAGATGAGGCCACCATCCCTGTGAAAGGTGGCGTCTTCCACATCATTGTCAAAGACAATTCTCCCCAAAACAGGTACGTAAAAGAGGTATTGCTCAATGGCAAGAGGTTGGAATCGCTCTTCTTCTCGCATGAAGATATCGTCAAAGGCGGCACATTAGAGATCGTTATGAGTCCGACTCACTAACATATTTCCACGACAGATAGTAACAGATAGTATAAAAAAAGGGAAATGCTCCGAATTGGCGCATTTCCCTTTTTCTTTTTCTCGGATCACTTCGCCCGTTTATAGGTGATAGTGCGAATTCTATAAACCATATCATCTAAAACGCCTTCCTCCTTCTTCTCCGGTTCTCCTTCTCTGACATATCTGATCAGCGTCGAATAATTGTCTTCAAAAGCAAATCGATTGGTCCATGAACGAACAGGTCCTATAAAGGTAATGTGTGTCGGTGACTCCAATGTATACGACCAATCGTTACTGAAAAAGACAGCACAATCTTTTATTTTTCTGTCTTTTGTCAAAGTCATATCATAATCTTCGTGCAACGAATATTTATATCTTATACTATGATCAATCTTATAACACTCCCAGCGTCCCTCTAATTTTTTATATATTGCTTCAAGGT
>CAVJQR010000055.1:0-14378 GCA_963651605.1 Agathobaculum sp. | reverse complement strand
ATACAATACTATCCCTAAAATATTTTCCGCCTTGTTCTTTCCTGACAGTGCCGTGCGATTCGAATCTTCCACAGCAGTTTCGCAAAAGTTTCTCTGCATAAAACCGGAGTTCATTCGGGAGAAAACTCGAGTTTCATGCCTTGAAACTTTTTCAAAACTGCTTACTTTTGAGATGGAGATTCGGAAACAAAAAGAGCAGTATTCGGAATGGTTTCCGGATACTGCTCTGCTGTTTTATAAATGAGATTGTTTACTCTGATTGGTATTTGCTTGACAGAATAATGATTTGTCGTGCATCTTTGTCTTTCTTTATCTTGACTCCTGACGGAGAAAGATAGTTGCTGATTGACGTTGTTGTCCCTGAGCTTGACGATGATGACGAGTAATAATAAGAATAGTAGTAACTATAACTGCTATTGCTCGACGATGATGTCGCACGATAGACGGGGATCACCAAAAGCTCTAAGTCATTGTCCGGATTGTTCTCCAAATGTGTCTGAAGAAGATTCGAGATATTTCCAAAATCGTATGTTCTCGTGCTTGACGTGTAGTCACCGCGGAAAGCTGTAACGCTGTCTTCCATCTTGCTCTTTTCGAAGAAGTTCTTGACAGAGTCTTGGGGCATCAGCATGACAGTTGTAGGTGCTTCGAAGGCGTAGAGCCAATTTTCTTGCGGCATGGCCTTGAGCTTGAAGTGAAAATCGTTGAGAATACGGTTGCCGATAACGGACCTGATCTTGCTGATCGGAACAACAATCTTCGTACAAACGCCGGACGGTGTCTTCATATAGGTGTATTCATCGTTTGGAGCAAGGATGGTTTCCAAATTTTCGTTCTTCATTTGGTTCATTTGGATGACCTCTTTTGTTACGTTGAACTGCTCGTGCGTATGAATGATCGTATCGTTTCCGGCCGATGTCTTCGACAAATAGTTATAATATATGTAGAAAGAGGACTGTGCAACCTTCAGGATGTTGCCTGTTCCATAACCGGTCGTAACGTAAAACCCGGGGAAAAACTTATTGAAAGACTCTTGGTTCTTGAATGTTTCCGGATGGTTTACCGTCTCATCGTAGAATGATTGCGCCAACTCGTTCGACAAGCGGATACGGATGAACGGCGTATAGTAGTTGGCATCGCTCGAGCTTGTGATGCTACGGATAGAGTCGGAGATGCTCAAGTCGCGCGGGGTATAGGTCTTCTGTCCCAACAATGTGCTCATATCGCAGTATTCTGTCGGGTCCATGTTGGTATAGAAATTACGGATCAAAGGCTTTGTTACCTTATAAACCATGGCTTGCATCGGGGCGAGACTATCGCCGATACAAGACGTTCCAATGTTACCGTTTGTGTCGCGTTGGTAAAGGATGAAGAAGTTCATCGAGTCGATCTTTCCTCCGATTGGTTCATGTGCGAACTGATAGTTCTCGGGGCAATAGAACTGACAGATATAATCTGTTTTCAAGTTGCCGTACAATGGGTCGTAGATCTCGCCCAAAAGACCGCTGACGGTTCGTGCATAAACCGAATCTAACTTGACAGTCGACATTTCGACTTCGAAGGTGTCTGTGTACGCACTGATCTTGTCAGCCTGCGGCTGAATACTTGGTCCAACCAAACTCATTTCATCACTACACCCGCCCAAGATTGTTGCACCCAAAGCGAGCCCAAGTATAAGACGTTTCATCTTCATGTTTGTGTTATGTTATTTAGAGCCCAAAACGATATCGTAGAACTTGTTGTACTCGTCCAAGTAGGTTTCGGGCGTTTGATACGGCAAAAATGGAACTTTTTGTGTCGCAATATATTCGGCAATAGCCGGATCGATTTGTTCGCTACCCTGAATGATGCCATCAGCAAAGTCGACTGCCAGCTTGGAGAGTCCGATGAAACTGGTATCTTTCTTTATATCGGCAAGATCTTTGTCGTGGGCTCCGTCCATCTTTAGCTTGTCTGCAAATTTGGCATCCAATGGTTGTTTGAAATCATCATTGTAGACCGAATAGACAACTTTTGCATTGCGAAGACAGGGATCATCGGCATACATGCGTTTGATATACAAACCCGTTACGGCCGACATCCAGCCATGGCAGTGGATCAAGTCGGGGATCCAGCGCAGTTTCTTGACGGTTTCCATGACGCCGCGTACGTAGAAGATCGAACGTTCGTCGTTGTCTTCATATTCGGTGCCCTCTTCATTGGCAACGGTTGAACGGCGCAAGAAGTAGTCATCGTTGTCGATAAAGTAGACTTGCATACGGGCGGACTGAATGGATGCTACTTTGATGATCAGAGGATGATCGGTGTCATCGATGATCAGATTCATCCCTGACAAGCGTATTACTTCGTGCAATTGGTTTCTACGTTCGTTGATATTCCCGAATTTGGGCATAAAGGTTCTGATTTCGCGCCCTCTTTCCTGAATGCCTTGCGGCAAGTTCCGACAGAGTGTTGCGATCTCGGTGCCCGGCAGGTAAGGGGTGATCTCTTGGGTTATAAATAAGACTCTTTTTGCATCCATTCTATAAAATGATTTTTGTAAACGGTACAAAGGTAATAAAAATCTTTCATTTCTGATAATTATTTTGTTGCTTTGCAAAGTTTTTAAGCATCTATAAGATGAAAGTAATAAATAAAATTGAAGAATTGAAGAAATTCTTGTCGCAAGAGCGCGAGAATGGCAAGCATATTGGGTTGGTACCTACTATGGGGGCTTTGCATGCCGGACATTTGAGTTTGGTGAAACGTAGTGTGGCAGAAAACGATGTTTGTGTAGTCAGTATATTTGTTAATCCGACTCAGTTCAATGATAAACATGACTTGGAAACCTATCCGCGGACATTGGATAACGACTGTGCCTTACTGGAACCGGCAGGTTGTACGTATGTCTTCGCTCCGTCGGTCGAAGAAGTTTATCCCGAACCTGACACACGGGTGTTTGATTTAGGTTCGGTGGCCGCCGTTATGGAGGGGCCTCGTCGCCCGGGACATTTCAACGGCGTAGCACAAGTAGTCAGCAAACTGTTCTATATTGTTGAACCCGACAAAGCCTATTTTGGTGAAAAAGACTTCCAACAGATAGCTGTGATTCGAGAGATGGTCAAGCAGTTGAGCTTGCCTGTTCAGATTGTGGATTGTCCGATTTGCCGCGAGGCAGATGGCTTGGCATTAAGTAGCCGAAACACTCGCTTGACACCGGAGTTGCGCAAGAAAGCTCCTCTCATTGCCAAGACATTACATGGCAGTCTGGCCTTGGCTCCGAAGCAATCCGTTCAAGCTGTTCATGACTTTGTTGTTGATACTATTAACAAGGAAGCTGACATGGAGGTGGAGTATTATGAAATTGTGGATGGCCACTCTATGCAACCAATTCAGCAATGGAGCGATACGGACTATCCGGTTGGTTGTATTACGGTTTACTGTGGAGACGTCCGATTGATAGACAATATCAAATATACTAATATCTAAACTGAAAACAAAATGTACGTAGAAGTAGTCAAATCAAAGATTCACCGCGTGACTGTGACCGAAGCAAATCTGAATTACATCGGCAGTATTACGATTGACGGTGCTTTGATGGAAGCAGCTAATCTGATCCCAAACGAAAAAGTAACGATTGTGGATAACAATAACGGCGAACGTTTTGAGACTTATGTGATCAAAGGTGAGCCGGGTTCTGGTGTCATTTGTTTGAACGGAGCGGCCGCGCGGAAGGTACAACCGGGCGACATTGTGATAATCATGTCGTATGCATATATGGATTTTGAAGAAGCCAAGCAGTTTAAGCCGGCTGTGATTTTCCCCGATACCGCAACAAACAAATTGATCTAAGTTGTTGAATTAATCTAAATTATATGCCTATGAAACACATCTTATTCTACAGCTTGTTGATAGCTGCCGGATTAACGTTGCCATCTTGCCAGATGAACAAGAAAAATGTTGATGCTCAGACGGAGATGGCCGAACAACAGCAGAATATTGACCCGACGACGGGCAGTCTGTTTCGAGAGAAAGCTTCCGAGGCTTTCGACAAATCTATGCAAAACTACTTGCAAGCATTGGTTGATAAGCAGCAGAACGTCGAGAGTATTATGGTACTTCAACATGGAAAGGTGATAGCCGAGCATTGGATGGGCGAAGGAAAACCTGACGTTCCGCATTCCTTATGGTCAGTAAGTAAGTCATTTACGTCGACGGCTGTTGGCTTTGCCGTGGCAGAAGGAAAGTTGAATGTAACCGACAAAGTCATCTCTTTCTTTCCAGATGAACTACCTGCTGAGGTAAGCGACAACTTGAAAAACATGGAGATTCGCCATCTGTTGACGATGACCTGTGGACAAGATGAAGAGGTCCGCTCGGTTCGTGATACGACAAATGCCGAAAGTTGGGTGAAAGGTTTCTTGGCCGGGCCGGTTGTTCACGAGCCGGGCACGTATTATGTCTATAACAGTTTAGGAACCTACATGCTTTCTGCTATTGTTCAGAAGGTGACAGGCGAGAAGGTAGTCGATTATTTGCAACCTCGTTTGTTTGATCCGTTGCATATTGACGCTCCCGAGTGGGATGAGAGTCCGCAGGGTATCAATTGCGGAGGCTGGGGTTTGCACTTAAAGACGGAGGATTTGGCCAAGATGGGCCTGTTCTTGTTGCAAAAGGGCAAGTGGAATGGCCAGCAATTATTGCCACAAGATTGGGTAGAGACAGCATCGTCTGCTGTTGTTCCGTCCGTTCCTTCCGGTGTTCGTCCGGAGGAAGCTGAACAAAAAGGGCTTACTGTTGAAAATAGTGACTGGGTTCAAGGCTATGGCTACCAGTTTTGGCGCTGCCGTCACAACTGTTTCCGCGCAGATGGTGCTTACGGTCAATACATTATTGTCATGCCGGAGAAGGATGCTGTTGTAGCAGTTACCGCGAATTTGGGCGATATGCAAGCTGAATTGAATTTGATTTGGGACTATGTTTGGTCTGCTTTATAATGCAACTGCTTTGATAAATTGACAAGCGGTCGAGTGAAAGAGAGTGTAATTGAATGATATTTGTTCAGTTACACTCTCTTTGTTTTGTGCATTTTTGCCGATTGTAGTAAAAATGGAGGCTATAAAAACAGTACGAATCCCTTTCTTTTCCTCTCATTTTACACCGGCTGTACGATAGATATAATCGACATCGGCATGGCTTCGTACCCAATCTGCCAACTTGTCGTATTGTTCTTCTTTGAATGCTTTGTAGTCGAATGCGCTCGAATCCTTGTGCGTTTCATTGGCCAAGCGGTCGAGTACTTGCGGATTGTCCAAGATGCCATGCAAATAACTTCCCCAGCAGGAGTCACTCAGGTAGTAACCATCCTCGCGTCCATCCTCCAGTCTGGCAACAGGTTTAGCCTCTGTTCCCGGCAAGAGCGTTGTCTGTCCCATATGAATTTCATATCCTTTGTTGGGATAGATGGAAGGCTTCTCGTTGGTCGCTCCTGCGATGAAGGCGAAATTGCTTTGTTGGGTCACTTTTTCGGTCTCGATGCGAGTTACTTGCGGTAGCAATCCTATTCCCGGAACCATTGGCAGACTGCTTTCGATAGCGTCGGGATCTTCCAATCGGACGCCCATCATTTGGTAGCCGCCACAGATACCGATCACTTTCTTCCCGGCTTTGTAGGCATGGATAATGGCCTCGGCCACCCCATTTGCCCGAATCGTTTGCAGGTCGGCCAGAGTACTTTTCGAGCCTGGCAAGATGATGATATCCGCTTTTTCTATCTCTTCGGGATTATTTGTATAGTATGGATTGAAGCGGGGATCTGTCTCCAATACATCAAAGTCGGTAAAGTTGGAGATGCGTTTCAGCAGTATGATAGCCACGTTGATCTTTCCCTCTTGGAAATTTTTGTTCTTCATTTCCAATGCTACCGAGTCTTCTTCTTCAATTTTTATCTCGTTGAAGTAGGGGATAACTCCTACAACAGGGACCCCGGTCAGCTCTTCGATAATTTTCTTTCCCTCTTCGAAAAGCGACACATCTCCTCTGAATTTGTTGATAATCACACCTTTGATCAGTGCGCGCTCTTCGGGCTTAAGCAACATGATCGAGCCATATACGGAGGCGAATACTCCACCGCGATCAATGTCTGCCACCAAGTAGGTATCAGCTCCCGTGAAGAGAGCCATCCGCATATTGGTGATGTCTCTGTCGCGAAGGTTGATTTCAGAAATGCTGCCCGCCCCTTCCAATACGATCGGGTTATAGCGTTCGGCCAAACGGTTGAAGGCTTGTTTGGCTTCTTCGAAGAGTTTGGCTTTTTGGGCATGGATGCCAAAATAATCTTTGGCGGACATATTGCCGATCGGCTTCCCGTTCAAGATGATTTGCGATCCCTGGTCGGTGGTCGGTTTGAGCAGTACCGGATTCATATCGGTATGCGGAGCGATGCCACAAGCCTCCGCTTGTACGACCTGTGCCCGTCCCATCTCGCCACCTTCTGGCGTAGAGTAGGAGTTGAGCGACATGTTCTGTGCCTTAAAAGGTGCCGGAGCGTAGCCGTCTTGTTTGAATATACGGCAGAAGGCTGTGTTGATGATGCTCTTTCCTGCATCCGAACAAGTCCCTACAAACATGATAGGTTTCTGAAATCGCTTTTCCATATATGCTCTTTTTTATAAGATTCCAATCCATTTATGCGTCTGCAAGCTGAGCCGCCAATGGGGGTGTTGCAGAATATAAGCTACCACATCGGCCGTGTTTTTGCACGAACAGGGTTGCAAGAAGTACACCTCGGCGGGCAGAGCCAAGTGCTGCTCTACATCTTCCTTGCCGGTATAAACCACCTTTACCTCGTTGATGCGGTTCAGCACTACGGGGATTCCTTTGGGCGAGCAGGTGATCCAGTCGATATTTTCGGGCACCGGGTGGGTGCCGTTCGTCTCGATGCAGACATACTTCCCGATGCGGTGCAGTTCGTCGATCAGCCCTTCGTCGATCCACAACGAAGGTTCGCCACCCGTCAGTATCACCATTTCGGCCGGACATTGGGCGGCTTTCTCTACGATCTCCTCGTCTGTCATCCAGGTGCCCTCCTCGTGTTTCGTGTCGCAAAAGCTGCATTTCAGGTTACAGCCGGAGAAGCGGATGAACAAGGCGGGGGTCCCTGTGTGGAATCCTTCGCCTTGCAGGCTATAGAATATTTCGTTAATCTTTCTCATAGATGGCTATGTTTCCTTCGGATTCTTGGACTTCGACCTTGAAACAGTGGGGCACTTGCGAGCAAACCCAACAGGCAATGTTCTCGGCGGTCGGGTTGAGAGGGAGCACGTCGTTGATCACTTTATGATCCAACTGGTCCTGCACCACCCTTTTTATCCATGAAAAATCGGTGACCATTCCATCGGCGTTCAGTTCCTTCGAACGACAATATACCGTAATAATCCAGTTGTGACCATGAAGATTGCAGCATTTGCTGTCATAGGAGAGTGAAAGCTGATGTGCCGCGGATATTTCCAATCTTTTGATAACTGTATACATAAAAAATAAAATATTTGGAAGTTATAGCCGTCAACACGCCTAATGTCACCTCGACGTGTTCGTTTTTCTTGTGCAAAGATACGGCAAATAAATGGGTTTGTCAATATCAAAACCAACCTTGAGAAGATGAATTATTTAGAAGTAGGGCATCTTGAAAGGATCCACTCCCGACGAGTTGAAAATTTTCTCCCGAGCCAACTCCGGTTTTATGCGGAGAAAACTGCAGTTCACTCGGGAGAAAACTGGAGTTCATTCGGGGGAAAACTGCAGTTTGGTGCCGAGAAACTTTTTCAAAACTCGCGAATAACCTTTCTTAGGTTCGGCTTTTGTTGGGGAAGAGGATTGCATCGGGCGGTTGGAATCGGCGTGACTATTGGTTTTTTCCTCGAAAATCCGCTCTGTAATGATGATGGAAAGTATGGAAATCATCGTATCTTTGCACGTGAAAAATAAAGAGTAGATGATAAAAAGGTCTCGATTCATAGGGTTGGTAGTTGGGTTGGTCTTGGGCTTTCTTTCTGCTTGTCAGCAAGAAACGCCGATCACATCCGTCATTCATGTGGATGGCGAAGGGGTGGTGCAGCCGGTCAATCCTCATCTGTATGGCATCACGTTGGAGGAGATCAACCATGCTATTGACGGCGGACTTTATGCCGAGATGATTCAGAACCGCAGTTTCGAGGATGGTGTTCCCCCGCTTAACTGTCCTTATGATGCACGTCGTCGGATCTTGCTTACCCCCAACAACTACGAAATGCCGTTTATGCGGCCCGATTCCTTGCCGGGGTGGCATGCCTTGTCGTCTACGACGTGGCTCAACCTCGATGCCAGGGAGTTATTGAATCAGAAGAATCACCGCTCGTTGCAGGTGGGTATCTACTCGACGCAAGAAGGGCGCGGTGGGGTAGTGGCCGAAGGTTACAACGGCCTCTCTATCCGAAAAGGAGAAAACTATGAATTGTCGTTCTATGTCAAAGGGGCCTCTTATTACCCGAAGCCGTTGAGGGTGGCCTTGGAAGACTCGATCGGAAACCGCATGTTGAGCGATGTCTTGAAGATTCAAACGCGCAACGAATGGCAGCATGTGAAGCATACATTTACGGCAACAGCCAGTAGCGACAAGGCCATCTTGACCATTTCATCGGACAGTACGCAGATGTTTTGGCTGGACGTGGTGTCGCTCTTCCCACGGACATGGCGAGGACGACAGAATGGGCAACGGGCAGACTTGGTCGAAGCCTTGGCCGCCTTACACCCGAGCTTCATCCGTTTCCCCGGCGGTGCCTTTGTCGAGGGCTACACGGCCGGCACCTATCCTGTTTGGCACGAGACGGTGGGCAATATAGCCGAACGCAAACATTTTTGGAATGTGTGGGGGTATGGGACAACCAACGGCATGGGCTATCATGAATATTTGCAACTTTGTGAGGATTTGGGCGCAGAGCCGGTATATGTCATCAATAGCGGTATCACCAATATGAGTCGGCGCCCCCGCTTTGAGTCCATTACCGAAATGGACAAGTTGGTGAACGAAGCCTTGGATGCTATCGCCTATGCCAATGCTCCGGCCGACTCTACAATGGGAGCATTGCGGGCCAAGAACGGACATGCGAAGCCCTTCGGCTTGCGGTATGTCGAGATTGGCAGTGAGAATTATGGATACGAATATACAAAACGTTTTGAACTGTTTCGAAATGCTATCCATAAAGCGTGGCCGGAGGTGACGGTCATCAGCAACTCATTGGTAGGGAGACGAGTCCGTTCCGAGTGGCGTGATATTCATTTCAATGGTCGTAACTCATTTTTCTTGAATAATTTAGGGAAATATGAAACGACGCGTAGCCGTTTTCAATGGGAAAATACATTCGTGGGTGAGTTTGGTAATATGCAAAGTAGCGAAGCTCGTACGATGGCGGCTGCAATTGGTGAAGCTTCCTTCTTGACGGTGATCGAACAACACCCGGACTTGATGAGCCGCATTGCCTATTCTCCCGTATTAGGTCACGTCGATTACACCCGATCGCGCTGGCCTCTGTTGCTGTTCGACAATCATCGGGTCGTACCCTCGCCATCTTATTATATGTTTCAGATGTTTGCCGGGCATCGAGGAGAGGAGGTCTTGCAGACAACCGTCGATACCTATATGCGTCCGAGTGTGACTTCGGGTTATGCTTCGGTTTATATGTTCGACAACTGCTATACGTTTGAGGAGACCCGTTTGGATGGTCGCCCTATCGAACAGGGGAAGGTCGTGGGGGGAGATTGGACGGTCAATAACGGATCATTGCAGCCGGTGCCAAACCGTTGGAACTATCTGCTGATGGGCGACTCGACGGCAACCGACTATACCTTCCAAACGCGCATCAACCGAACGAAAGGAAGCGAACCGATCCAGTTCAGGGTGCGTAACAATGGTCTTTCGCAGGAGCAGCAAGATTATATCTGTTTTAGAATTGGCGACGGAAAAGCATCGCTGTTGCATCAGAGCGGCAACGTAACCGATTCGCTTTCAGCCTCAATCGCTTACCCATTGAAGAACAATCGTCCGTATGATGTGCGTATTCAATGCGCAAAAGATTCCATTTGCTGCTATGTGGATGGCGCGCTGGTGCAGAAAGCGGTGTTGAGGGCTTACCCCTCTTTGTCGTCTGTCGTGACAATCGACCATACCAACCACTGTCTCTATTTGAAAGTGGTGAATGCAACGCAACACGAAGAGAAGACCGAGTTGGATATTCGCGGGGTATCGGTAAGCAATACGGCCGAAGTGATTGAGTTGTCGGCTGAGATGGAAGCAATGAACAGCTTCGAACATCCTGACCGTATCAAGCCGGTGAAGAAGGAGGTTTCCTTCATGATGGGTATTCCGAAAGTGTATAAATTCCCTCCATCTTCCATAACTATTTTGAAATTCAAGACGAATACTTAAGAAGACTTGTCGACGTTTTCTCTTGGATTTGTCAAGAATGGGAGAAAAGAGACAGAGGCTATTTGCACATATCTTCATAGTCTGCGAAGGTGAGACCTTGCAGATTGGGATAGACGCGATAGGCTTTCCCCTCAAGTTGGTCGGCAGGATTGGTTGTGCTGAGGGCGATCACTCGCATTCCTGCTCGAGTGCCGGCTTCGATACCTGCAAATGAATCTTCGAATACGAGGCATTCATCGGGGGATAGATGAAGATCTTGGGCCGCCAACTGATAGCACATCGGATGGGGTTTCCCTATCGTGATGCGGTCGACGGAGACAATGGTGTCAAACAATCCGTCCAGATGCAGTTGTTTGAAAGCCTGCTCCAGTTTGGCATCGCCCGAACTTGTGACCAACGCTAACGGTACATGATGCTCTTTGAGCAGATGGACAAACTCGATCGAGCCGGGCATCGGTGGAAATTGCATGTGGACATCGTAGCTTTCTGATTGGCGGATCACCTGTTGCTGCTCTTCTTCGCTGCGGTCGCTGAAGAAGGTTTCGATGATACCTTTGAGGGTAGTGCCCTTCACTTTCTGTGTGAAATTAGGATCGGTGATGTGATGCTCTTTCGCCATTCCAGCCCAAAAAATGTTGTACATGGGTTCGGTATCGGCCAAAACACCGTCAAAATCAAATAAAGCCGCTTTCGTTTTCATACAATAATCCGATTTAGTCGCACAAAAATAGAATATTTATCAGAAAAAATAGTGGATTTCCGATTGTTTTCATTATTTTTGTTGAATTGAATAGTATGCAATATATCATTTATTAATGAATTATGTCAGATAGTATTGTTATTATACCGACGTATAACGAGAAAGAAAATATCGAAAATATCATCCGTGCCGTTTTCGGTCTGGAGAAAGAATTCCATATACTGATCATAGACGATGGTTCACCTGATGGGACAGCAACTATTGTAAAACAATTGCAACAGGAGTTTGCCGATCGTTTGTTTATGGTCGAACGAACAGGTAAGCAGGGGCTGGGCACTGCTTATCTTTGCGGCTTCAAGTGGTCGATCGAGCATAAGTATGATTTTATTTTCGAAATGGATGCTGACTTTAGCCATAATCCTAAGGATTTGCCACGTCTCTATGCCGCTTGCGTTGAACAAGGTGCGGACGTTGCCATCGGATCGCGCTATTGCAATGGCGTGAATGTGGTGAATTGGCCTCTTTCGCGTGTGTTGATGTCGTATTTTGCCTCCGTATATGTCCGCTTTGTCACCGGAATGCAGACCCGAGACACTACGGCCGGATTCAAATGCTATCGTAGAAAAGTGTTGGAAACCATTGATTTGGATCATATTCATTTCAAGGGTTATGCTTTCCAAATAGAGATGAAATTCACTGCATACAAGTGTGGATTCAAATTGGTCGAGGTTCCTATCATCTTCATCAACCGAGTGTTGGGAGTATCCAAGATGAACTCTTCTATCTTTGGTGAGGCCCTCTTTGGGGTATTGAAACTGAAATGGTGGAGTCTATGGAAGAAATATCCTCAGAAACAATAATCTTAAAAAAGAAAATATACGATGAAAACAAACATGTTATGTGTTCTGGCTTCCACAGCATTGTTGTTCGGATGTTCAGGAAACAAGCAAGCTCAAGCGGAAGATGCTCAAGCGGTTCAAGAAGAGGTGCAGACAACCGAGCCCATTCGTAATCAACTGACCGACGAAGAGAAGGCCGACGGATGGAAATTGTTGTTTGATGGTAAGACAACCAACGGATGGCGCGGTGCCCATATGGATAAGTTTCCTGAAAGCGGATGGCATATCGAAGACGGAATGCTGGTCGTAGAAGGGTCAGATGGTGGCGAGTCCACCAACGGTGGTGATATCGTGACAGTCGATCAATACAGTGCATTCGAATTGAGCGTTGACTTCAAAATTACAACAGGAGCCAATAGCGGTATCAAATATTTCGTAACAGAAAGCGAAAAACAGAAGGGTTCGGCTTATGGATTGGAATTCCAAATTTTGGACGATGAGGTACACCCCGATGCCAAGCTTTATACTACCGTGCCGGGAAGCCGTCGTTTGGCCGGCTTGTACGACTTGATCAAGAGCGAGAATGTACATTTCAATGGTGTCGGTGAATGGAATACGGCTCTTATAAAGGTATTTCCTAACAATCATGTCGAGCACTGGCTCAATGGCGAGAAGGTATTGGAATATGAGCGTTGCAGTGAACATTTCCGCGAATTGGTGAAGGGTAGTAAATATGCTGCCGAAAGCTATAATACAGATGGCCGATTTGGTGAAGCTCCTAAGGGACATCTCTTGCTGCAAGACCATGGAAATGAGGTCTATTTCTGCAACATTAAAGTAAAAGAGTTGAAGTAATCAGAAAATTAAATTCTATAAGAAAATTTCAGCAACAGCCGACTTCTAACAATCGGCTGTTGTTTGTTTTTAAACATGACGGATTATGTCGATCGGGTATAAGCATATCGGACAGTGGTTGGTGGGGATTATAGTGTTGTTTTGTACATTCTTCATCCACAATAGAGCCATCTTTGTAGACATTATGGAGTCGCGTAATATGGTTACGGCGCGCGAAATGGTGTACGACGGCAATTGGCTTACCCCCACTATGAACGGAGAGTTGCGTTTGGAGAAGCCGCCCCTTCCTACTTGGATTGCCGCTGTTGTCGAGACGATATCTCCCGATAATTTGGCTGCCCAGCGCGCGATGGCTGGATTGGCTGCCGTCTTGTTGGTCGTGTTTACGGCACTGTTTGCTTATCAACTGACGCGCGACCGGCTGTATGCCCTATTGACTGCACTGTTGCTTTGCACTTCGTATAATGTCATACTCATGGGGCGTACGGCTTCATGGGATATCTATTGCCACGCTTTCATGATGATGGCCATCTATTACCTCTTCCGAACTTTACAAGGGGAGGGGCGTTTGACATATTGGTTGATGGCCGGCTTGGCAATGGGGCTCTCCTTTTTAGGAAAAGGGCCGGTCTCCTTTTATGCTTTGTTGCTCCCTTTCCTTTGTGCTTATCTTCTCTTTTACAGAAAAAGTATGCAAGGAAAATGGCAAGGATTCGGTTGGATGATTGCCATAATGCTGCTCCTTAGCAGTTGGTGGTATATTTATATATATGTTTATCACCCCGATATGAGTACATTTGTATTCAAAAAAGAATCGGCTTCATGGATGAATCGCAATGTCCGGCCTTGGTATTATTATTGGAAATTCTTTCTGGAGAGCGGAGTTTGGTCATTATTGACTATCTTTGCATTGTTGTATCCGGTATGGAAAGAGCGGGTAGTGGCGAAAAAAGCTTACCTGTTCTCGTTGGTTTGGATGCTGGCTGTTCTTGTTTTTCTGTCGCTGATGCCGGAGAAGAAGAGCCGATATTTGTTGCCGATACTGATTCCTTGCGCCATGACAGGTGCCCATCTCTTCCGCTATTGGATGGGAGAAATGAAAGAAAACGACAGGATCGGTCGGTTGCTTTATCGGGTGAATGCCGGACTGATCTCGGTGGCTGTTTTGATTATTCCCGTGCTTCTCTATCTTTTTGTTTATGAACGGGGAGCAATGAGTAGTACTGCTTTGGGTTGCTATTCGGCGATCTTGTGGGGAATCGGTGGTGTCGCATTATGGGCTTGCCTCCGAGTAAAACCGGCCTCGTTCATGGCTTCTGTCGTAAGCCTCTTCCTTTTCTTGGAGGTTTTCTTGATGCCATATATCGGTAGCTTCGTGACAAATGGCGAACGGCGAGGGTTGAAGGAGACACGAACGCAAGCAGAATTGAAGCCGTTGCCCTTCTATTATCCGGCGACCGATACGATTCGAATAGAAATCGTGTATCAAGCATACAAGAAAATTCGGCCGACCAATTTGCAGGATACAGTAGCTGTTCATGCG
>CAVJQR010000054.1:10124-14505 GCA_963651605.1 Agathobaculum sp. | reverse complement strand
AAGTGCTATCGTTCCGTCGATGGCTCATTCAGTCAACTGAAACAATCGATGTACAGACCTTTGTTTGCCATCGAATTATGTTAATAATTTAACATTTGGAGCAACCGTCCGGAAGAATCCACCCGGCCACCCGGCCCAAAAGAGAAACCTTCCTAAATGTTGCACCTCAAAGAGCAACCCTATGCGGAATCTCTCTATATTTGGAGAAAAGAAGCAAATCAACAACCGGAATTATTCACTCTAAAAACATACGATTATGATAAGAGGTACTACATTATTCGTCTGCGATGAATGCAAAAAAAAGTTTATGGCTCCCGACATCGAATGGAGGGCAACCATCTTTTCGCAACCGATGCCTTGCCCCCAATGCGACAGCTACCACACTTCGCCGTGGAGCTTGTTCGGCATCAACAAAGTAGCCTACCGACAAATTTGGGCGCAAATAGACCGTTCAAAGAAATGAATAGGCGGCTATATCGCCTATGATATGTTACTGTTTTTTACAATTTAAAACGTTCAACAATGGAAAATACATCAATTTATAAAGCCATAAAAGAGATAGCCGACGAGCTATGCTCTGAAAAACAGACCTTTCTTCGGGCAGACTTGGCCGAGAAGCTCAAGCCGTTTGGTGTCACGGTCGACACGATAAAGGTCAGCCAGTGGGCCTACGAAGCGTACCTCTATTACCATCAGGATGCCCACATCCTTCAGGCATTCGTCTCAAACGACAGCCGTTCGTCGTTGGTGGACGAGTACAAGATGAGCCATTACCTTGACAACGGTGCCAAAGAGGAGGCGCTGAAACTGGTGGAAACGGAACTGAACACCTCCTCGTCTGCGCTCGACCGGGTGCGGGAAGAGGTGGAGCTGAACCTCAGTATGGAAGTTGCGAAGACGACCTCGTCGATGATTGACTTGCTGACCGGAACCAAAGGCATCAAAGAAGTGAGGACGCAAGCCTCTGCCCTATTCAACAAATACTCGCAAATGGTCGAGGCTTATCGCTGTGCCGAAGACAGCGTGAGGGGAAACATTGCAGATTTCACCACACTGCGGACCGACATCGAGACGACCTATCGCGAATATGCCATGAAGTTGATCGACGTCTATGGCGACTCGATCAAAATGGTTGCCCCCCAACTGTTCGACTTCAACCAAGTGGAGTGGCTGGACGTGGACAATATGCTGAAGTATGTGCAGCTTGAATTTGACAAAATTTCAGACAAATGCTCGGCATTGATCGGTGAAATCGGCGACAATTTCCGCAATACGTTGCAAAAAGCCGTGAACACCTACAAGTCAACGGCCAGAATAAACCAGACAGTGGGCCTGGCTTTGGCCGGGTTGGAGATGATCAACCACTATATGAGCAGCCAAGAGCGCACCAACAAATTGCGCTCCGACCTGACCGTATTCAAGGCAAGCATCACACACGATGCGACCCACATCAAGGGAGACATGGTACGTTTGCTGGCCATCTGCAAGACCTTGAACGATGTGGTCCTGCCCAAGGCTTCGGTCTATCTCCGCTATGCCTCCGATGTGATGGCTTCGGACTTCAATGCCATCACCGAAAGTCTCTATAAAGACAACGACATCAAGCCGTTGGTCGACGAGCGGCAAGAGGTTTTGAAGCAACTCAAGACGATCAATACGGCAATCAACGACCATATGCAGCACTTGGATATCTACACGACGCTGATCAGTGACACCGAAAATCAGCTGGAAGCGCAAAAATCGAGCTACCAAAGTGCGAAACAGCGGAAGCCTTCGAAGCCATTCTTCCTGAAGAATGTCATAACGCTGGGGTATGCCAACAAATCCTACTACCGCGACTTTACCGAGTGGGACGCAGAATGTTCGCCCTTGATCAGGCAATATGACAATTATCAAATCGACTTGAAGCTCGACCGCGACGAGCTGGCGAAACATCAGAAGGCAGTGACAGAGTTGAAAGCCGCACATTCGCAAACCATGAACCAATTGAATCAACTCAATGTCAAGATCAAATCCAAGATCAACTGCTCGGACGAGGTAAAACAGCGCATGCTGAAACATGTCAGAACCCTCGTCGGTATGCTGAAATTAGGGCGAGAAATCATGGAAACGCAACTGGACAAGAAACTGATCAGTGTCGTAACGATTCAAAATTATAACGAAACAGAAAAGCTTTCGCCCGAGATAGAAGAGAATCTCAACACCTTCACCGCCTCGCTATCCGAGCATCTTCATGCCAACAAAACAACAGCAAAAGCATTGTTGGACGAGATAAAAGAGGAGGTAGACGAAGAGAAAGCACTGCCCGCCAAACCAAAAGAAGGAGAGAAAGAGCAGAAACCGGCCTATTCGGATGAGCATCTGAAGCAGGTGACTGTGGCATCGGAGGCCGCTTTGCAGCAGGGAATCGCTCTATTCGACAGCGCCGCCCGCCTCCATCTGCAGCAACTCAACGGGGAAATCGCAGAGAGAGCCTACAACGAGGCGTTCAGAAAATTGTCGGAAGAGTTCAAAGGCTACATCAAAGCCACCGACGACAAGAGCGCATATCTCCGAAAGGTGATGCAACGCGTCCATCTGGCTTCGAACGAGGAGGAGAGAAAACAGGCATTGCTCTTGATGAGCGACCTCAGCGGGTTCACGCTCTCCGATAAAGAGTTTGACGAATTTTTGAAAGGTAACCGACAAATTGAATTGTAAGCGTATGGAAAATACAAGAAGACAACAGGCGGAAAACGAGTTGGGCCTCGACTTTGCCAAAGAAGACAAGAAGCGAGAACTGGCATTGGCCAAGGAACAGGAACGGGTGGCGCTGAAAGAGGCGAAACGAAATGAGCTGATGCAGCAACCCATATACAGACTGATGGACAAGACTGCGAAGTGGATGGACAAACGTTGGTTTGACCCTATTATCGGTCTCTTTCTTCCAGGTATCGGAGATACGCTGTCGAGTGTTTTGGCCTTCCCCTATATCTATTACAGTTTGTTCGAAATAAAATCGATACCGCTTACATTGGCCGTGATTTTCAATATACTGAAAGATATATTGTTGGGCTCCATTCCTTTCTATATAGGCGATATCATCGATTTTTTCAATAGATCTTACGTTGCCAATCTGCGGTTGATAACCGGCTTTATCAATGACGACAAAGAGATCATCAGTCAGGTAAACAGAAAAGCGATATGGACAGCCATCGGCATTTTCCTCATCTGCTTTGCCATCTATGGCGTCATCAAACTGGCCCTATGGATTACGGCTACCGTATTCGGCTGGGGTGCTGATCTGTTCCACTTCATCACCTCGCTGTTTTGAGGTGCATAGCAGAGAGGACACTGTAAATCCTTTTCTCCCCCACCCCCTTGGCCTCCACCAAAGGGGTGGGCTGTTTTTATAAAAGAGAAGCCGGTTTCACATCGGTTGATTTTTGGTTGCCGAGCGAATCATGCAGGGCTTTTTTCTTTGAAAAAGAATGATTATTTTTGCAGTATGGAAGCAAGGCCATCTTTAGTACTTACTAAAAGGGGAAAACAATGAAAAATAATTTTGCAAAAATACTCAAACTGACCGCCGTCGGAGGAGTGCTGTTCGGAGCTTCGTGGGGAATGATCTCATGTTCGCCCGCCCCTTCTTCTGAAACAGTCGTCTTCACTTCGGGCGAAGATGGATACAAAAGCTACCGTATCCCGGCGATTGTCCGGCTGAACAACGGCGACCTGCTTGCGTTTTGTGAAGGGCGTGTCGATGGGGCAAGCGACTTCGGCAATATCCAAATCGTCATGAAACGGAGTAGCGACAACGGAAAAAGTTGGAGCAACCTCCAAGTCATTGCCAGCAACGGTACGCTGCAAGTGGGCAATCCCGCTCCGGTATTGGACACGATGAACCCAGCCTATCCCGATGGCGAGCTCTTCCTTTTCTTCAACACCGGCGATGCAAGCGAGGCGGAGGTCTTGAATGGGAAAGGCTTCAAGCAGTGTTGGTACATTACTTCGACCGACAACGGAGAGACATGGTCCGAACCGACAGATATTACCCCCGAAGTATTCTTGGCCAACCGTCCGGACATCGACTCGGTATATGTCCATCCGGAAGACTGGCGCTACTATGCCAATACGCCGGGGCATGCCATCCAAGTGAAAAAAGGCCCCTATAAAGGACGCATCTATGTGGCCGCCAACCACTCGGAAGGCGACCCGCAACCGAACGGAAAGCACTATATGGCACATGGCTTCTACACCGATGACCACGGAAAAAGCTTCTCGCTCAGCAACAATATAGCCTACCCCGGCAGCAACGAATCGATGGCTGTCGAGCTAAGCAACGGCAAGATGATGATGAACAGCCGCAACCAACAGGGCAATGTCAAGGCGAGAATCGTCA
>CAVJQR010000054.1:0-10041 GCA_963651605.1 Agathobaculum sp. | reverse complement strand
TCGTCACACTCAGCCACGATGGCGGAACAACATGGGAGGAGCCGACGTTCGACATGGCCTTGCCCGACCCCGTCTGCCAAGGAAGCATTGTCTCATTAGGCGAAAACAATGGGCAAACCATCCTCGCCTTTTGTAATGCAGCCGATACAGCCAACCGCAATAATCTCACACTCCGCATCAGCTACAACGAAGGAAAAAGCTGGAGCAAGCAGCAGTTGATCTATGGAGGCAGCATCGATCCGGACAAAAACGACTATGCCGCCTACTCCGATATCGTAGCTACTCGGAAAGGCGAGGTGGGCATCTTGTATGAAAAGGACAACTATTCGAAAATTGTATATACGACAGTCAAACCCTGAGCACTCAGGTAAATAGAATGAATACACTATTAGATGTACATACTCACACGATCGCAAGCGGTCATGCCTTCAGCAGTTTGCAAGAAATGGTCCACGCGGCCGCTGAAAAAGGATTGAAAATAATAGGTATCACGGAACATGGACCGGGCATTCCCGGCACCTGCAACCCTATCTACTTCCGTAATCTGCACGTCGTCCCCCGAATGATGTACGGTGTGGAGCTGATGTTGGGAGCCGAATTGAACATCCTTGATTTCGAAGGTCATATCGATTTGGACGAATTCTACTGGAAATTGATGGATTTGCGCATAGCCGGCATCCATTCGCAATGCTATAAATGCGGGACGGTCGAGGAAAACACCGCCGCCATGTTAGGAGCCATCCGCAATCCATTCGTGCAAATCATCAGCCACCCGGGAGATGGTACAGCCGACCTCCTCTTCGAGCCGATCGTGTTGGAAGCAAAGAAAACGCATACGCTGCTGGAAATCAACAACAGCTCGCTCAATCCGATCCGCCATAAGGAGAAGGCTAAGGAGAACAATCTGGAGATTCTCCGCCTCTGCAAGGCATACGAGGTCCCTATCATCTTAGGAAGCGACGCCCACATCTCCTTCTCTATTGCCGATTATGGCCGAATCTACGAGTTGTTGGCGCAAACAGACTTCCCCGAGTCATTGATCGTAAACGACAAACCGGAGTTCTTCAAAAACTATTTGAAGAAGCTTTAAAAGTCGGCCTCTCCACCCTCTTTCAAAAGGATCAAGAGAGCGTCAAAAAAAGGTCGGGAGCTTTTTGAAAATTGTTCGGGAGCTTTTTAGAAAAACCTCCCGAGCTTTTTTTCATTTCATGCCGACCTTTTTATTTTTCCTCTCCACCTCCCTCCCAATTCCCCGGCAACTGCCCCACGAACGTTAAATAATTTAACTTTTTAAAAGGCCAAAAATTCGTTTTTCTTTTCCCTCCCATTTTCGGAAAACAATCCTTAAAAGAAAAGAGAAAAAGCAACACCCCCAATAGTTTTTCCCTATTTTTGGAGAAAAGGAAAGTGAGAACAATCAACGTCTCCCTCACTTTTCTCGGTAAACACGTTTCAAGAATAGAGCGATGGAGACGCACTCTGAAAAATTCAAGGAGGAGCAAATTATGAATTCTAAAAGATGTCCACACTGTAATAAGTGGGTACAACCAAGAAAAGTTTCCGGTTCGTCGTCTTTAATGTCAAGCGATACTGCTTCCAGTTTGAAGACAGCAGCAAATTTTTCCTGTAAAGCAGCTACAGCTTTAGACTTCATACCTGGAGGCAGAATTGTAGGAGCTTTATTATCAGGTTTGACACAAGCCGGCATTGATGCCTTATCTGAAGTTCAAACGAATGGTACATATTACGTATTTAAGTGCCATAAATGTGGATATAAATGGACTGAATAAACTGAAAATCCTATTCGGTAGAAATATAAATCATGAGAAGGAAACTGTTTTTATGGGGGACATTCTTTTCACTATTTTGCATGAATGCACACAGTGAAAGGTTTGTTTTTGACTGCATATTGAGCAATTCAAGTAAAGGAATAGAGCAAGAAAAAGCTTCTGACACTACAGGAAACAGGAGTATCAAAGTCAAGATTGACACGAAAAGGAAAGTAGCCGTAATTGAGTGTTCTATAACTGGGGAGACTACCAGCGAGTACAACACAAGCTATAATGGTATCACTACCAATACTTTCAGAATAGTTGGTTATCAAGATTGCTTTACTTTTATGATTACCTATTTCAAGTGTCAGTATAAATTGTACCATCCGGATTATGGATATTGTACCATGACCGTTAATCAGGATACGTACAATGGCGATTTGTCTTCGGTTTATATCTATTTTGATCTCCCTTACTTCTCTCTTAATTTTGAAGCAACAAATAGCCAAGTATTGGAAATGCCCAAAGATGTCTCTGCCGAATACCATAGAAAGTACGCAGAATATCGTAAAGAAGGTGGGCAAAACAGCTATGGAAACTTTGTAGCTTCAGACTTTTTTAGCATATATAATAGTTCAAAATGGATAGAAGAAGTTGATTATTGATGGGAAGCGAGTGAGGATTTTTCCCCTCCTCGCTATGATATGAATGGATAATGTACCACACAAAAAGGGTGTAGCGAGATCTATTTTCGCCACACCCTTCCTTTTTTTATTTCATGTTAATGGAAAATATCAACCATTCATGGAAGCCAAGAACTCGGTGTTGTTGACCGTTTGCTCCATCTGTTTCTTCACAAACTCCATAGCTTCCAAGGAATTCATGTCCGACAAATATTTGCGAAGGATCCACATACGGTTGCGCGTTGCCTCATCTTGCAACAAATCATCTCGACGTGTGCTGGAAGCCATGATGTCGACCGCCGGATAAACACGCTTGTTGGCCAACTTACGATCCAACTGAAGCTCCATGTTACCCGTACCTTTGAACTCTTCGAAGATGACATCGTCCATCTTTGATCCCGTCTCTGTCAATGCAGTGGCCAAGATTGTCAAGCTGCCGCCGTTCTCAATGTTTCGTGCAGCTCCAAAGAAACGTTTCGGTTTCTGCAGCGCATTGGCATCTACACCACCGGACAACACTTTACCGGATGCCGGTTGAACAGTGTTGTATGCGCGGGCCAATCGGGTGATTGAATCCAACAAGATCACTACATCCTGTCCACATTCCACCATACGCTTCGCCTTGTTGAGTACGATCTCTGCAATCTTCACGTGGCGTTCTGCCGGTTCGTCGAATGTAGAAGCGATCACCTCCGCATCAACGCTACGGGCCATATCCGTTACTTCCTCAGGACGTTCGTCGATCAACAAGATGATCATGTATACTTCCGGATGGTTCACTGCAATGGCATTGGCGATATCTTTCAGCAACATGGTCTTACCTGTTTTCGGCTGAGCCACGATCAAACCGCGCTGACCTTTACCGATCGGTGAGAAAAGATCCACAACGCGAACGGCTATATTGTCGTATACTTTTGAAGACTTGAGGGCCGTCAACATGAATTTCTCATTAGGGAACAGCGGAGTCAAGTGATCAAAAGGAACACGGTCGCGCACTTCCTCTGGCGAACGACCATTGATTTTGTCTACTTTTACGAGAGGAAAATATTTTTCACCTTCCTTCGGCGGACGAATAGCTCCTTCTACAACGTCGCCGGTCTTCAGACCAAACAGTTTGATTTGCGACTGCGATACATAAATATCATCGGGGGATGTCAGATAATTATAATCGGAAGAACGGAGGAAACCATAGCCGTCAGACATCATTTCGAGCACACCGGATCCTATCAATATTCCATCAAATTCATAAGCCTTCTCTTGTGGCTGAACATTGTTGGCGTTGTTGTTGGCATTCCGACCCGAACGATTGCCCTGACGATTGGAATTTGCATTGTTATCTTGCGGCTGATTCTGTTGGGGCTGCTCATTATTGGTGTTTTGAGACTGCGGTTGTGCTTGCTGAGGTGCACGATTTTTTTCTGCTTTATTGGAAGGGGCTGATGAGGAGAAGGGGAAGACCTGATCCAATACCGACTTTGTATCACGATGACGGAACACCATACGTTTCGGATCGGTCGTATCCACTTGGACGGCTGTTTGCGAAGTTGTTGTATCAGCAACGTCATTGCTGCCTTGAACAGTCTCCTCGGTTGGCCGGGTTGCTTCCGTTGTTGCTTCACTTGGTTCGGCAACAACGGGCGAAACGGTCGGCTCTTCTTCAGCCGGAGCTGCAACAACTGTCGGCTCATCGACCGGAGCTTCTGCCGGTTTTTCAGTATCCTTCACTTTTTTATTCTCTACACGAGGGCGGCGTTTCTTTTCAGGTTTTGCCTCAACAGTCGCTTCCGGTTTGGATTCAGAAGGGGAAACTTGAGGTTGCTGCACTGCAACAGGCTCAGCTGAAGCGTCGGCAGCCGGTTTGGCAGACTTACGGCTTTTGGTTTTCTTTTCGGCTTTTTTAGCTTCTTTTTCTTTCTCTTTTTCGGCCTGAATACCGGCGTAAGAGATAGCTTGTTCGTCCAAAATCTTATAAACCAATTCATCCTTCTTCATAGCCTTTACCTTCTTTATGCCTAATTCTTCTGCAATAGTCTGAAGATCGGAAAGAGATTTTTCGTTTAATTCAAGAATGTTGTATTTCTGCATATTGTATGTTGTAAATCACTCATCGTCTCTGTTTTCCGAAAGGGAAAAAGAAATGAGCTTAATCTTTTTAATTATCAGGATAAAATATTACGATGTTGTTATTAGCAACTTAGAGCGTTAAGAACGCTTTGTGAAGTAAGAACCTCTCCATATACAAGATTTTCATCCGAGATTCTAAATCGATGCAAATATAATGATATTTTCTTTTTTTCAATCGTTTCGTTCTATTTTTTTTGCTGCTAAAATCATTTTCGTAGCAGTTGTCACACGATATCGGTTGTCCGACCGCTCTCCTACAATCCAAATCACCTTGTTTCCGCTGCAAAGGAGCCATTGTTGTTCTTTCTGTTCAATAGTAAATTTATGATCCGTGAAGTAATCGCTCAACTTTTTTCTCCCTTGCATACCAAACGGAACAAACCAATCGCCCTGTTGCCAATGGCGAAGCGACAAAGGAGAGGCGAGCCGATCCCAATCAAAATAGGCCATTGCCGGATCAGCTTCTATCTTCACGTCCGAAACCGGGTGAAGTTCCAATCGGACAGGCCAGTCGTTGGCAAAAGAAGCAATCTCTGCTTTATCGATTTCCATCCGAACATTCTCTTCCATGTTCCGTTTTCCCAAGAGTAATGATCGGCGGTCTTTGATCAATCGCCATGAGGGAGCGTAAAAAATCTTGCCGGATTCGCCCTCCAACGCAGCAAAAACAGAAGCTACCACTTGGCGTGAAAACCCATAAGGGTGCAACAATTCGTACAAAATCGTCTCAGGAGCCGGATAGGAAAGCAGCTGATCGATCGACAAACGATTCTCTTTCCACAACGATGCTCTTGCCTTTTCGACAACAGAGAGATAAATCTCCTCAGCGGCAGCGAGATGATTGGCCGTCCGCATCATCGAATCTCGAACAGACGGATTGACACTCTCCATGGAAGGGATCAGATGTAAGCGAATGTAGTTACGGGTATATTCGTCCGATAAGTTTGTGCTATCCGTCACATACGTCTGTTGCATCTCTTTCAGCCAAGCCAAAATTTCGGCTCTTGATACGCAAAGCAGCGGACGGACCACGTATCCGTTCTTGGGGCGGATGCCGACCAACCCCCGAATACCGGAGCCTCTCATCAGGTTCATCAGCAATGTTTCGATACTGTCATCCCTATGATGCGCCACGGCAATTGCCTGTGCTCCTACTTTTATCCGCATCTCCTCAAACCATTCATAACGAAGCCGGCGGGCAGCCATCTCGATAGATTGGTGAGTTGTCGCGGCATATTCCGATGTCGAGAAGTCAATTCGATAAAAAGGGACCTCTTTCTGCTCGGCAAAAGAGCGGGCAAAAGCCTCATCTCGATCCGATTCTTCTCCACGAAGATGGAAGTTTGCATGCAAAGCCACACACGAATACCCCAACCGGCAAAGAACATCCAGCAACGAGACCGAATCTGCCCCACCGCTTAACCCCACCACTACCGGACGATCTTTGTCCGGCAGCAGAGCATTCTTTTCGATGAACGATTGTATGCGCTTCAACATATGCTACAAATATACAAAAAAACGCGAGAAAACACCCATGCATCTTCTCGCGTCTATCTCTTTCAGAGGTATTTTCTAACCCGTGCTTTATTCCTCAACGCCTGCCAATTCGGGGTCGATCATGATACGGCCACAATATTCGCACACGATGATTTTCTTACGCAATTTGATATCCAACTGTTTCTGAGGCGGGATTTTGTTGAAGCAACCGCCGCAAGCGTCACGCTGGATATAGACAACAGCCAAACCGTTGCGCGCCCCTTTGCGGATACGTTGGAAAGCTTTCAGCAAACGAGGCTCGATTTGTGCCTCCAAGCCCTTTGCTCTCTCGCGCAAGTTCTCTTCGCTCTGCTTTGTTTCAGCCACAATCTGATCCAATTCCTGCTTTTTCTGAACCAAATCCACTTTGCGACCTTCCAAATCTTCTTTAAGAGCTACGATTTCATCCTTCTTGTTGGCGATCGATTCGGTATATTCTCTGATTTTCTTCTCCGAGAATTCTACTTCCAGTCCCTGGAATTCGATTTCTTTCGAGAGATTATCATATTCTTTGTTGTTGCGCACGTTGTCCAACTGCACTTTATATTTTTCTATCAACCCGTTTGATTCGGAAATCTTGTGCTTCTGTTCATTGACAGCTGCTTCAAAATTCTTGATATCCAACTGATAGTTTTGCATACGCGTTTCGAGACCGGCGATTTCATCTTCCAAGTCTTGCACCTCCAAAGGCAGTTCACCGCGGAGAGTACGGATCTTATCGATTTCACTCATGGTCTTCTGAAGCTGATACAACGAGTAAAGCTTCTCTTCAACAGTATACTCTTTTTCAGTTGATTGTTTCTCTGTTGCCATTCTATAAATATTTTACTGGGTTTGAATTATCATTCGACAAATACAAGGCAAAGGTAGGCATTTTTTTCGAAATTATTTCATAAAAGATCTCTTTTGTGCAAATCTCCGACTCATAATGTCCGATCACGGCCAATAATATACGGTCTTCCACGTCGTAAAAGTCGTTGTATTTGGCTTCGCCCGTAATGAAAATGTCTGCTCCGTAACTGATTGCATCCTTAATAAGGAAAGCCCCACTGCCACCACAGATGGCCACCTCGCGAATCGGTCGGCCGGTCAATGCGGAATGGCGGAGGCAATCCACCCCAAATAGCTGTTTGATCCGATGCAAGAAGGCGAGCTCGTCTTCCTCTTCCGGCAATTCTCCCACGATACCCGAGCCTACTTGATCCCAAGTGTTCTCCAACGGATAGAAATCGTAGGCAGGCTCTTCGTACGGATGTACCGCCAAGAGGGCACGAAGGATATGCGATTTTTTGAAAGCCGGGAGGATTGTTTCGATGCGCACCTCCGACTCGTGATGCAACTGTCCGATCTCTCCACAATAAGGGTTGCACTCGTCCGAAGTTGCTCGGAAAATTCCCTCCCCTTCTACGTTGAAGCTACAGGAATCGTAGTTGCCAATATGTCCGGCACCCGCATTGGACAAGGCTGTCCGCACAATCCCCGCATGCGATTTCGGGACGAATGTCACCAACTTCAGCAACATCTGTTTCTGCGGACTCAACACCCGTACGTTTGTCAGTCCAAACATCGAAGCCAATTTGTAATTGACTCCGTTGTAGGCATTGTCCAAACTGGTGTGGGCCGAGTAGATCACCAAATCGTTTTTGCAAGCCTTGATCAGGCAACGCTCGATATAGTTTTTCCCTGTCAACGACTTGAACGGGTGGAAGGCAATCGGGTGGTGGGAAATGATCAAGTTGCATCCAAGGTCGATCGCCTCGTCGACTACCGCTTCCGTCACATCCAAGCAGAGCAAAGCTCCCGTTGCCACCTGATTGGCATCGCCAACCTGCAAGCCCGAGTTGTCGAAGCTCTCCTGCAAGGGTAGCGGAGCAACTTCCTCGATCAACCTCAATACATCCTTGATCTTCACCATATTATTTCTCTTTCAAATCGACTTTCAAATGCAATTCTTCCAATTGTGAATCGTCCAAAACGCCCGGTGCATCCAACATCACATCGCGGCCCGAGTTGTTTTTCGGGAAGGCGATACAGTCGCGGATAGAATCCAAACCGGCAAACAACGATACCCAACGGTCCAAACCATAAGCCAAACCTCCGTGAGGGGGCGCACCATATTTGAAGGCATTCATCAAGAAGCCGAAACGCTCTTGGGCGCGCTCTTCCGTGAAGCCCAACAACTTGAACATCTTGTCTTGCAACTGGCTGTCGTGGATACGGATTGAACCGCCACCCACTTCGACACCATTGATGACCATATCGTATGCATTCGCACGAACGGCCCCCGGATCAGTGTCCAACAATGGGATATCGTCCGGATTCGGCATCGTGAACGGATGGTGCATTGCATAGAAGCGCTGGTCTTCTTCGCTCCACTCGAACAGCGGGAAGTCGATCACCCACAGACAAGCGAACTTGTTTTTGTCGCACAAGCCCAACTGATTGGCTACATGCAGACGCAATTCGCTCAACTGCTTGCGTGTCTTCATCGCATCGTCGCCCGAGAGGATCAGAATCAGATCGCCCGGTTTGGCACCGAATGCCTCTTTCATCTGCTGCAACACCTCTTGTGTATAGAATTTGTCTACGCTCGATTTGACAGTACCGTCTGCTTCGATGCGGGCATAAACCATACCTTTTGCTCCAACCTGCGGACGTTTCACGAAATCAGTCAGCTGATCCAACTGCTTACGCGTATAGTGGGCAGCTCCTTCTGCGCAGATACCGCCGATATATTTTGCGCTGTCGAATACTGAGAAGCCATGCCCCTGAAGAATATCCATCAGTTCGACAAACTTCATACCGAAACGCAAATCAGGTTTGTCGCTACCATAATATTTCATGGCATCCTGCCAAGTCATACGCTGGAACGGCTCTTTGAATTCGATACCGCGGATGGTCTTGAACAAATGTTTGGCCATACCTTCAAACATATTGAGGATATCCTCCTGCTCCACGAAGCTCATTTCGCAGTCGATCTGCGTAAATTCCGGCTGACGGTCAGCGCGCAAGTCCTCATCGCGGAAACATTTCACGATTTGGAAGTAACGGTCGAAGCCCGACACCATCAGCAACTGCTTCAATGTCTGCGGAGATTGGGGCAATGCATAGAACTGCCCCGGATTCATGCGAGAAGGAACCACAAAGTCGCGGGCACCTTCCGGCGTAGAGTTCACCAATACGGGTGTCTCCACTTCGAGGAATCCTTGTTTATCCAAGTAGTTGCGTACTTCGAAAGCCATCTTGTGGCGCAACTCCAAGTTCTTACGAACGACCGAACGGCGCAAGTCCAAATAACGATATTTCATACGCAAATCGTCGCCACCGTCGGTTTCATCTTCAATAGTAAACGGAGGAGTAACCGCTTCGTTGAGTACCTTCAGCGCCGAAACGACCAGTTCGATGTCGCCCGTCGGCATGTTGGGGTTTTTGTTTGAACGTTCCCTTACTGTTCCTGTAACCTGAATTACATACTCACGACCCAGCTTGTTGGCTTGTTCGCACAATGCTGCGTCCACTTCTTGGTTGAATACCAACTGTGCAATTCCATAACGATCGCGAATATCCACGAACGTCATACCTCCCATTTTACGGGTTTTTTGCACCCAGCCGGCCAGTGTAACCACCAGACCTTCGTCTGCCAAGCGTAAATCCCCGCACGTTCTCGTTCTGTACATATATCTAATGTTTAATTTTTGAACTTCTTATTCTATACAATCAATGTGCAAAGATAATAATTAATTAGCGTCCGTTTGAATTTTTGTCAACACATTTTTCCCTCTTTCATCTTCATCTTTCACCTAAGGTTAGCCGACCTTTTCAAACGGCCTCGGCGGCTTGCAAAAAAAGCTCCCGAACATTCGAAAAAAAAGTCGGCATGATTTTTCCAAAAGCTCGGGACCTTTTTCGAAAAAGCTCGGCATGAT
>CAVJQR010000053.1:4288-14507 GCA_963651605.1 Agathobaculum sp. | reverse complement strand
GCTTTGTGAAAAGTTTCACGGCAGCAAACTGCAGTTCATTCGGCATGAAACTCGAGTTTTCTCCCGAATAAACTGCAGTTTTATGCCGAGAAACTTTTTCAAAACTATGGAAAAACAGCGTAAAGAGAAGGCGGTTTTTAACCCAATAACCCCCATCCTTTGATTACAGGGTGGGGTTCATTGGTTATAGAGAAAAGAATAATTCTCTACTTATTTGAAGAGTTGCGGAACAAATTCAGACAGATAAATGCGCCAGTTGCGCCAAATATGTCCTTCTTCGCTCTCTCTATATACATATTTATAATTGTGCTTGTCCAACAAAGCGCGGTAGTTAACGTTGGGTTTATAGAGGAAGTCTGACTTGCCAATTGCTATCCAATAGAGTTTCGGAGCATGAGCAAACTGCTTTGCCAACTTACCTTCCATGTCTTTGTATATGGGTGATTCCACTTTCTCGCCCGGTAAGATGGCTGAAGAGAAGAGGCCCACATAATCGAACAGATCCGGATACTCTTTCGAGATATGCAAAGAGTGGAAACCTCCCATCGACAAGCCGGCGATAGCCCTCGACGATTTCTTCTTCTCAACTCGGTAGTTGCTTTCAACAAACTTTTGGATATCGGGGAAAGTAGCTTCCATGGTTCCCTCCATTGTGCGCGGAAGGTTGTCGGTTCTTGGCTTGGCAAGATCAAGACTTGACTCGCCCGGGGCAGCTTCTTGGTCGACATTTCCGTTTGGCATCACGACAATCATCGGCTTGGCTTTGCCTTGTGCGATTAAGTTATCCATGATCTGAATTGTTCTTCCCAAGGTAATCCACGCTTCTTCATCGCCTCCCATGCCATGCAGCAAGTAAAGAACCGGATAACGTTTGCCACTTGTCTCGTAGCCGGCCGGGGTATAGATCGTAATTCTGCGGTCGTAACCCAACGACGGACTGTTATACCACCGCTGTGTAACGCTTCCATGAGGCACTTTGTTGACACTATAAAGATCACCGCATCCGCCTTTGATGATGAAAATGTTGAACAACAATGCAACATCGCGGTTGACATATACATTGTTCGGGTCAATGATGTTGCTATTGCCATCGACAATAAAGGTATAGTTATACAACTCCGATGCCAATGGTGCCGGTGTTGTATATTCCCAAACGCCATGCTCGCCCTCTTTCAAGTCGGCTACCCCCGGTGCTTCTGTCTGGCCAAACGGCGAATCGATCTGTTGTTTCGGAAGGAAGTCGCCCGTAACTTGCACTTTTACTGCTTTCGGAGCATAATAACGGAATGTAACAGTGTTGTCAGGATGCACCTCCGGCGATGTAATTTGTTGCCCACCCCACAACGATTGCTGGGCAAAAGCTACAGTCGCCATGAACGCTAAAGCGCATGACAAAATAATCTTTTTCATGATATCGTGTGTGTTTAATAATTATTCTGACACCAACAAATAGGGCCAATAGAGCGAGTTCTCCGTGATCGGGCTCAGTGCTAAATAGCCGGAAGTGATCAAACCATTGCGGATAACAATCGGATAGCGCGTTTCCATATCTTGGTGATTTTGATAGATCTTTCCGGGCTCTTTGGCAAATTCCAAGCGGAAGTTTCCTGTCGAGTTCTCACTGACATAGCGATTCGAGAGGGAGATGGCCAACATTCCCATCGTCCGACGCATGTTGATCTCCACGCAAGGATGGATCATCGGCTGCTGTTTCGGGCCTAAGTAGACCATCATATCCACGCCCAATGGGCCGGCATAACTTGAACCGTAGTATTCGGCCAACGCTTTCATCAGAGCTTCGCGGAACATATCCAGCTCTTCTTTGTTGACATATTGCAGCAACAACGACTCGCGGAAGCCATCAGATCCGATGATATTGCCGACATAGGCTCCTCTCTCTTGCGTACCGAACACCGAGAGTCCTTTGTAGCTAATGTTTCCTTGGCCGTCTGATTCAAATTCCATGGCGAAGTCTACCAATTTATTCAACGCCCGCTCGAGGCTTACCTCTCCTTGTTTGTTGAGAGCGCCCGTTATCCATCGGTTGTCTTTGTCGTTCAATTTTTGAGAACGAATCCAATGCAATCCACGTCCTGACGAAGAGAACGGTTTCTTTAAGACAACGGGGTAGCGAACCGCGCGGATTGCTTTTTCAATGTCCGCGGTAAAGCAATAAAACTCAGGGGTCTGAGGCATATATACTCCCGGTAATAATTCCTTTATGCGGTTGAAGACGCAACGGGCCATTCGCCGTCCTGTCAAAGTACGGTAACGCTCTTTCCACGAAAGAATAGAGAGAGGCAAGTGGGTTCTTTTGGAAAGAATCTTGAATTGGTAAAGGCTATGCGGAGAGATGCCCCACGGAGCGGCTTGCATGAGCGGATACGCTTCCGGATTCTTCATCGTTTTTGTTGAAAATAATTGAGGCAACTTCGGAAATACGACTTGCATTTCCTTTAAATAAGATGCTGCTTCTTCGCTTTCAGACCAAACATAGTCGTCTGAATCTGCATACCAAAGTGGTAAACAGGAGAGATCTGAAAACATGTGTTGGACATTGGCTGTCGGGGTTATGTTAATGTTCCCAGACCAAACGGCCTCTTCGCTTCCTGGGTTGAAAAAATGTAATTTTGACATATGTCTTAAGTTGGGAGTCTGAACACGTTCAGACTCCCCATTTTTAATTGGTTTAAAGTGTTAGTTTATATTGTTCTTCTTATTCCAAATTTTCGTCGATCGTCTCAATTTTCTTAATGGCGATTTGCATTTCCTCTTTCAGCTTTTCGATCTTGCGTTCCATCTCCTTAATAAGGCTCCCCCCGCCTTTGGATGAAATACTCAAGAATCCGATGTTGTTTTCGTATGTTTGCAGTTCTGATTTCATACGGTCGTAGCTGCGCATCAGCTTTTCTCTTTCCGAATAGAGCTTACCTTTTCCCTTGCCCGCCATTTCATTGACGTTGCTACGGAAGGACTTCATCTTACGATCTTGCTGATCCACTTTCAAACGGTCGAATTGTGCATCGGTAGCTTCGCGGAATGCTTTGTATATTTTGTCCTTGTCGCGGAACGGAACGTGCCCAATGCTGTTCCATTGCGCCACATAATCTTTCAACGTTGCGAGAGCTTCCTTGTCGGCAATCACGTCCAACGCTTTCACCTTCTCGATCAACTCTTTCTTTGCTTCGAGGTTGGCCAGCTCTTCACTCTTTTGAGAGGAGACATTCTTGTTCTTGTTTTCGAAGAAATAGTCGCACGCTGCGATGAAACGCTTCCAAAGCTGATCTGCTTGGCGGCGATTTACTTGGCCGATGGTCTTCCATTCCTTCTGCAAGGCGATCATCTTGTCGGTTGTCTCGCGCCATTCTGTGCTGTCTTTGAGGGCTTCAGCTTTCTCGCAGAGTGCTTTCTTCTTGGCCAAATTGGCTTCCATCTCAGCCTTGATGCTCTTGTAGAATTCCAGTTTCTTGGTAAAGAACACAGTGCAAGCCTCGCGGAAACGTTCGAAAATCTTCGCATTATATTTTTTAGGAGTGTAGCCGATGGTGCGCCATTTCTTTTGCCATTCCATCACCTCCTCGTTTTTCTTGTCCCAATCCTTGAATGTTTTCAGCGTGCTGTAGTCGATGGCTTCCACCGCTTCGCAGAGGGCTGTCTTGGCTTGCAGGTTTTCTTGTTCTTTCACCTTTATCTCTTCAAAATGCTGCTGGTGACGTTTGTTGATGACGGTCGAAGCCGCCTTGAAGCGGCTCCAGATCTCTTCGCGCAACTCTTTGGCCACCGGACCGATTTCCCGCCATTGCTGATGCAGTTTCTGCAGCTGATGGAAAGCCGAAACGGCATCCTTTTCATTCTGCAGTTTCTCTACCGTCTCGCACAAGGCCGTCTTCATCTCCAGATTCTTCTTGAAGTCGTAGTCGCGCAATTGATTGTTGATCTTGATCAGATCGTAGAATTTTTCAGAGCAGGTTTGGTATTCTTTCCACAAATCGTTGACATGCTCTTCTGGAACGAGTTTAATATCTTTCCATTTCTGCTGGATTTCTTTAAATTCATTGTAGAGTTTGTTGAAATCATCTTGACGTTCGCTCAATTGCTTCAATTGTTCGATCAGTTGGAGCTTGGCTTCATAGTTGCTGGCCTTGAGTTTTTCTTCTTCGGCCAGGAACGACGCACGCTTTTCCTTGTAGGCATTCATCAGATCCTTCAAGAGGGCTTCCTGAATGTCTTCTTGGGCTACGAAATCCTTTGCCGAGCCACCTTGCTCGATGAATGCTTTCTTTTGCTCGTCTATTTCCGACCGGCGAATTTTATAGTAAGCTTGTTTCAAAGACTCTACTTCTCCACGAATGGTTTCCACCGGTGCTTCCACCAACGATCTCAAGCGATCAATGATCTCTTCTTTCGTCGGTTTTCCCGTTGTATATACTGCGCTCGCATCGGCATTCTCAGCGGTGGCAGAGGTTTCTACGGCTGCCAGGCTGTCAGTTTCAGTTGATTTAACGTTTTCTTCCGTCAAATTCGTTTCCAGAGTGTCCTTCATACTTCAATATGTTTAAGAAAGGAAAAGAGTATTCCTTTTTATTCAAACACAAAATAAACCAAATATTTTTTGAAAACCTATTTTTTTGATGAATATTTCTTAGTTACATAAATTTAAAAGTTGTTATAATTTTCTTGAGCGTTCGCAATAGCCTTTCCACCCCTTTTTCTTCTATCTTTGAATGGCTTACGATAGCCATTCTTTATCGTTGCACTTATATCCAAAAAACACGGATGTTTTTGACGCAAAGCACCTATGTTTTCAATGAAAAACATCCGTGTTTTGAAGAGAAAACTCCTGTGTTTTTTCACCTCTTCCAACTCGTTGTTTTTGAATGCATTGCAATTGCATGGCAATTCGGTTTGAACAAAATTCATGGACGAGGTGGTTATATATCATGTTTTTTGAGTAAGTTTGTACGTTCTTTGAACGAAGACCGTCCGATGATGGGAATCGGCACCCAAAGAGCAGTTCATTATTGACTGAAATACAACCAATAATTAATACATATTTAAACGAATCATATTATGGCAACAACTCCAGAATTCAAGTATGCTCCTATGTTCCAGATGGGAAAGGACGACACTGAATATCGCTTGCTTACGAAAGAAGGTGTGAGCACGGGCGAGTTTGAAGGTAAAACCATCCTCAAAGTTTCAAAAGAGGCGCTTACATTGCTTGCCGAGCAGGCTTTCCACGATGTGGAATTCAAGCTCCGTCGCGAACACAACTTGCAGGTGGCTAAAATTTTGACTGATCCGGAAGCGTCAGAGAACGACAAGTACGTAGCTTTGCAATTCTTGCGCAACGCTGAAACCGCCGTCAAAGGTATTTTACCTTTCTGCCAAGATACGGGTACGGCTATCATCCACGGCGAAAAAGGCCAGCGCGTTTGGACTGACTTCGAAGACGAAGAGGCTTTGAGCCGCGGTGTATACAATACATTCACACAAGACAATCTGCGCTACTCGCAGAACGCCCCACTAAACATGTACGACGAAGTGAACACTCGTTGCAACTTGCCGGCCCAGATCGATATCGAAGCTGTCGAGGGCGATGAGTATCGTTTCATCATGGTTGCCAAAGGTGGCGGTTCAGCCAACAAGACTTACTTCTACCCGATGACGAAAGCAACGATCCAAAACGAGGGTACTTTGCTGCCCTTCTTGGTTGAAAAGATGAAGAGCCTCGGCACAGCCGCTTGTCCTCCTTACCACATTGCATTCGTCATTGGCGGTACAAGTGCAGAGAAGAACTTGCTGACGGTAAAATTGGCTTCCATCAAATATTACGACAATCTGCCGACAACCGGCGACGAGACGGGTCGTGCTTTCCGCGACATCGACTTGGAAAACAAATTGCTCGAAGAGGCTTACAAGATTGGCCTCGGCGCTCAGTTTGGCGGTAAGTACTTGGCTCACGATATCCGCGTAATCCGCTTGCCGCGCCACGGTGCCAGCTGTCCGATCGGTATGGGCGTCAGCTGTTCGGCCGACCGCAACATCAAGGCAAAGATCAATAAAGAGGGTGTATGGTTGGAGCAGATGGACGAGAATCCTACCGAATTGATCCCTGAAGAATTGCGCAATCCGGGTGAGGGCACAACAGGTATCGTCATCGACTTGGACAAAGGTATCGATGCTGTTCGCTCTGAATTGTCAAAATATCCGGTCAGCACACGTATCAGCCTGAACGGAACCATCATTGTTGCTCGCGATATCGCTCATGCGAAGCTGAAAGCTCGCTTGGATGCAGGCGAAGAGATGCCGGACTACTTCAAGAACCATCCGATACTTTACGCCGGACCGGCCAAGACTCCTGAAGGATATCCTTGCGGCAGCATGGGACCGACCACTGCCAATCGTATGGACCCCTATGTGGATGAGTTCCAAGATCATGGAGCAAGCTTGGTGATGATTGCGAAGGGTAACCGCACACAAGTTGTAACCGATGCCTGCAAGAAGCACGGCGGTTTCTACTTGGGTACGATCGGAGGTGTGGCAGCTGTTCTTTCACAAAGCAGCATCAAGAGCATCGAATGTGTAGAATATCCGGAGCTGGGTATGGAGACCATTTGGAAGATCCGCGTAGAAAATTTCCCTGCCTTCATCTTGGTTGATGACAAGGGCAACGACTTCTTCTTGCAGATCCAGTCACATTGCACCGGTTGCAAAATGAAATAAGCAGATTTCTTTCATAGCTTATATATAAGAAGTCGGAGGTATGCCCATCAAAAGATGAGCTATTTCTCCGACTTTCTTTTATCTAAACAGGTGTTTGATGGCTGCAATCGGGTGATACCATAGCATTCGTGGCCCGCTGAAACGCATCACTTGCCGCATCTTCTCTCGCATATCGGGTTTATAACAATGGATAGGGCAACGTTTGCATGAACTTTTTTGCTCGCCAAACTTACAATGATCCAGACGTTTCCACGCATAATCGAGTAGCATTCTGCACTCCTCGCAGAGTTGCTCATGCTTTTCTTTCTTACGGCAGTATAGTTCTATCATCAGCTTTACGACCTGTTTTTCTTCCTCAATTCGAGAAGTTTTTTTCTTCATGACGATTCGTATTATCTGTTTTTATCTCTAACTTTGCACGCTAAAATCTGAAAGCAGATATAGCCTTTGCATGGCTTCTTTGGTAGCAGTCGTGTAGAGATTAAATTAAATTGGACGTAAAAATAGTAAAAACTGAATGAATTCGTCGAAAGAAATGACTCAAGGAGCATCCTTGCCCTTGATTTTTAACTTTACTTTGCCGCTATTGCTGGGTAATTTATTGCAGCAAACCTACTCATTGATCGATGCTGCTATCGTGGGAAAGTTCTTAGGTATCAACGCTTTGGCTTCCGTTGGGGCAAGCAGCTCCGTTATTTTCTTGATATTGGGCTTTTGCAATGGCTGCTGTTGTGGCTTCGGCATTCCTGTAGCCCAAAAATTTGGTGCTCGCGACTATGCAACCATGCGGCGATACATCCACATTGCTTTGCGGTTGGCCGTTGGAATGTCTGTGTCGATTGCCGTCATAACCAGCCTTTTATGTGCCGGAATCTTACGAATGATGCAGACTCCTGAGCTCATCTTCCGCGATGCCTACCTCTATCTGCTGGTGACATTCATAGGTGTCCCTTGTACTTTTTTCTACAATCTGCTTTCGAGCATCATCCGAGCCTTAGGCGACAGCAAGACGCCCTTCTACTTTTTGCTTTTTTCGACAATATTAAATATCGTATTGGACCTATTCTGTATCTTAGTGTTGGGATGGGGAGTAGCAGGAGCCGCCATTGCTACAGTCGTAGCACAAGGGATTTCAGCCGCCTTATGCTATTTTTATATGTATAGACATTTCCCCATCATGAAAATGGAAAAGGGAGAAGAGCAATTCGATTCCACTCTGGCGAAGAACATGCTCGGCATCGGAGTGCCGATGGGCTTGCAATTTTCGATTACGGCTATCGGCAGTATCATGTTGCAGAGCTCAAACAATGCATTGGGTACGGCTTGTGTGGCAGCCTTCACGGCGGCGATGCGAATCAAGATGTTCTTCCTTTGCCCGTTCGAGACATTGGGTATTGCGATGGCCACTTACGTTGGGCAGAACTATGGCGCCGGCAAGCCTGAACGCGTATGGCAAGGAATCAAATCGAGCTCGCTTATGATGGCCATCTATGCAGTCTTCACATTTGCCGTTTTGATGCTTTTCTCCCGACAGATCCTCTATATGTTTGTCGATCCTTCCGAGACAGAGATCTTGAAAGATGCGACACTTTTCTTGCATGTTGCGGCCACCTTCTTCCCGTTGGTGGGCGTGTTGTGCATCTTGCGCTACTCGATTCAAGGGGCAGGGTTTACGAATTTGGCCATGTTTTCAGGCGTGGCTGAGATGCTGGCGCGTATCTTGGTCAGTCTCATAGCAGTGCCCATTTGGGGATATGTGGCTGTTTGCTTTGGCGACTCGACGGCATGGCTCTTCGCAGACTTCTTCTTAGTGCCTGCTTTTTGGTATGTCTACAAACAAATCAAGAAGATACAGCGCGCATAATTTAACCTTCGTTAGCAGAAAAACGAAGAACATTTTTGGGATTCTGTGACTATTTTTGTTCGCAAAATACAAAAACTTGTTCGACAATGAGAAAACAAATACTGACGTTGTTCTTGGCTTTGGGCGTAGGAATGACGTTTGCGCAGACTGCGCGCGAGGAAATCCATGAGAATATCCGCCGGACGGCAAGCAACTACCTGGCGTATATTGATCCGACAACCACTTTGACGAAAGCCCCCGCCGGTTATGAACCTTTCTATTTGAGCCATTACGGACGGCATGGCTCCCGTTGGCTGATCGACGAAAAGGACTACACTTCGGTGATTGGTATACTGAAAGATGCAGACAAGGCCGGAGCCTTGACCGACTTGGGGCGCGACGTACTGGCCAAGTTGGAGCGCTTCTATCCTACTTCTATCAATCGTCTCGGCGAACTGACGACAGTGGGCGAGCGGCAACATCATGGCATCGGCAAGCGTTTGACCCAACATTTTCCTGAGATCTTCTCGGGCAACGCGCAAGTAGATGCCCGCAGTACGGTGGTGATCCGCTGTATTTTGAGTATGGAGGCCGAGTGTGAAGAGCTGGCTGCTTTCAATCCGAAAATCACATTCCACAATGATGTCAGCGAGTCTTTCCAATATTATCTGAACCAACCTTGGGACAAGAATCTATCGGAAACGGCAAAGAAAGGAAGAAAAATGAGCCAATATTACCGCACGAAGTTCACCCATCCCGAGCGGTTGAGCAAGACTTTGTTCTCCGACCCGTCGTACGTTGAAACATATGTCGACATGAACTCTTTCATGTACCGCCTGTTTGATGTGGTAAGCAACATGCAAAGCCACGATACCGATATCGATCTTTACAATTTATATACCGAAGAGGAATGTTACGACCAATGGAAAATCCGCAATATCGACTGGTATCTCAGCTTTGGTTCTGCCCCTCTGACGGACGGCATCATGCCATACACCCAACGCAATCTGCTGCGCAACGTGATTGAAACAGCCGACACGATCGTCAACAAGTCAGGTTATAACGGAGCCACCATGCGCTTTGGCCATGAGGTTTGTGTGATGCCACTGGCCTGTTTGATGGAGTTGGACAGCTGCGGCCGCCAAGTTTCCGATTTGGAACACCTCGATCAGCAATGGGTCAACTACCGTATCTTCCCGATGGCTTCGAATATCCAGCTCGTATTCTACCGCCCCAAGAAGGGTAAAGGCGACATCTTGGTGAAAGCTTTGCTGAACGAAAAAGAGACCACCCTGCCGATCCCTACCGATTGTGCCCCCTATTACAAATGGAAAGATTTGCGGGCTTATTATCTGAAGAAGCTGGAGGCTTATAAGGAACAATAAGTAGAAAATAGTAGCTATAGCCGAACAACTCGCTGATTACTTCCGAATGATGAAAAAATTATTCGGGAGTAATCAAAAGTTTGTTCGGGAGCAAACTCGAGTTTCATGCCGAATGAACTACAGTTTTATGCGGAGAAAACTGCAGTTCATTCGAGAGAAACCATTATATGGTACGGCAATGAATTTTTTATAGTTCGGAATCTTCTATGAAAAAGAAGAGAGAGAAGTTTTGCAGATATTTTTTTCTTTATTTGTGACTTAGGGC
>CAVJQR010000053.1:0-4278 GCA_963651605.1 Agathobaculum sp. | reverse complement strand
GATAAGATTCGCGTAAGGGATAAAAATTTTAAATTATATATTCCGGAAGAGAAGATCAAGCAGGCTATTTCGCGCGTGGCGAAAGAGATCAAAGCTGATATTGAAGGAAAGAAAGATGTGCAGTTCGTTTGCATTTTGAATGGTTCATTCATGTTTACTGCCGAGTTGATGGCCGAATTAGATGGCCCGTACAATATTTCTTTTGCACGTTATTCTTCTTATTCCGGCACTTCGAGTACAGGAATGTTGAAGGAGATTATGCCAATCGAAGGCGACCTTGTCGGCAAGACTTTGATTCTCATTGAAGATATTGTGGATACAGGCTTTACGATGTATAACTTGATCCACCAATTGGAACACAGGGGAGTGGCTGACGTGAAATTGGCAACGATGCTGTTCAAGCCCGAATCTTTGGAGTGTGATCTGATGCCGGACTATGTAGGTATTGAGATCAGTCCGGCATTTATTGTGGGACACGGCTTGGATTACGATGGTGAAGGTCGCACCTATCGTGACATTTACGTAATAGATGAAGAATAAAAAGAATTAAATATTTAATTGACAATCATTATGTTGAACGTAGTTATTTTTGGTGCTCCAGGTTCAGGAAAAGGAACTCAGAGCGAATTGATTATCAAAGAATATGGGTTGGATCACATTTCTACAGGTGATGTATTGCGCTCAGAAATGAAGAACGATACGGAACTGGGTAAAATTGCGAAAGACTTTATAGAAAAAGGACAATTGGTTCCTGATGAACTGATTGTAAACATGTTGGCTAAGGTGTTGGATAGCAAAGAAAACTCGAAGGGTGTTATCTTCGATGGTTTCCCACGTACTATCCCTCAAGCAGAGGCTTTGAAGAAAATGTTGAACGAACGTGGAACAGATGTTTCCGTTATGTTGAACTTGCAGGTCGACGAAGAGGAATTGATCAAACGCTTGTTGGAGCGTGGTAAGGTTTCAGGCCGTTCAGACGACAATTTGGAAACTATCAAATCCCGTTTGGAAGTTTACCACAAACAGACTGCTCCGTTGGCTGACTTCTATGTAAAAGAAGGCAAACATGTAGCAATCAAAGGTATGGGCACTATCGAAGAAATCTTCGGCCGTATCAAGGACGCTATCAACGCAGTTAAGTAATAAAGATTATTGTAGAATGGAAGAGAGGAACAGGTTGTGCTGTTTCTCTTTTTCATTCTTTTGTTTTTATAAATAGGATGCCCTTAGCGAGGCGTCCATGGATCATTAAAATATAAAAAATGGCTGAATCCAACTTTGTAGATTATGTAAAGATCTATTGCCGTTCCGGAAAGGGAGGTAGAGGGTCTTCTCACTTTCGCCGTGCGAAATACATTCCGAAAGGTGGTCCCGACGGAGGTAACGGGGGAAGAGGAGGCCATGTTTATCTGCGGGGTAACCGCAATTATTGGACCTTGCTCCACCTGAAATATGACCGTCATATTCTGGCCACCAACGGAGAAAGCGGAGGGGCAAAGCGTAGTTTCGGCAAAGATGGCGAGGATCGGACGATCGAAGTGCCTTGCGGTACAGTGGTTTACGATGCAGAAACGGGCGAATTTATCTGCGATGTTACCGAAGACGGACAGGTGGTGCGCCTGTTGAAAGGCGGAAAAGGTGGCTTGGGAAATTGGAATTTTCGTACGGCGACCAATCAAGCACCGCGTTATGCACAACCGGGCGAGCCTGCTCAGGAACGGTTGATCATCATGCAGTTGAAGTTGCTTGCCGATGTTGGTCTCGTGGGCTTTCCGAACGCAGGAAAATCGATGTTGCTATCCGTGCTTTCTGCCGCTAAGCCAAAGATTGCGAACTATCCGTTTACGACGCTCGAACCTAACTTGGGAATTGTAAGTTATCGTGATAGCCGCTCGTTTGTTATGGCAGATATTCCCGGTATCATCGAAGGGGCAAGTGAAGGAAAAGGTCTCGGTTTGCGATTCTTGCGCCATATCGAACGCAATTCGCTCTTGTTGTTCATGATTCCTGCTGACAGTGATGATATAAAAAAGGAATATGAAATCTTGGCCAATGAACTGGTGAAGTACAACCCTGATTTGGAGGGCAAACCAAGGGTGTTGGCTATTACGAAGTCGGACATGCTCGATCAAGAACTGATAGAGCAGATGGAAGCAGAACTTCCCGAAGGTATTCCGCACGTGTTCATCTCGGCAGTGGCGCACATGGGCTTGCAGGAGTTGAAAGATTTGTTGTGGAAAGAGCTGAACAAGGAGTCATTCCATGAGGTGGAACAGATCGTGCATAAGAATATAGATGTCTCCAAACTCGATTTTGACGACGATGAAGAATTTGAAATGTTGCCTGAAGACGAGGAGGATGACGAAGAATTCGTAGAGTACGAAGACTGGGACGACGAAGAGTATGAGGAGGGTTCTGAAGATGATGCGGAAGAGCCTTTTGAAAAATAATTTGGAAGTGTTGCAATTCCCTCGTTGGAAGGACGATTGCAACATTTCTCATTTTGTGACATTGCGCTCGGGTGGTGTCAGCAAAGGAAATTATTCTAGCATGAATCCCGGCCTGTATACGTCGGACAATATTGAATATATTGCTCGTAACCGTCAGATTTTATGCGAAGGGTTGCAGATTGAGCCGAAACAATTGATTACACCTCGGCAGACGCATTCCGATCGTATCCTGTCGATTGACGCCGAATGGTTGCAATGTTCAGTCGAGGAACAAACGATAACTTTACAGGGAGTGGATGCCTTGATTACAGATCAAGCAGAGGTTTGCTTGACAGTTTCGACAGCCGATTGTGTACCGATTCTTTTGTATTCGCCTGATCGCAGGGTGATTGCTGCCGTCCATGCAGGGTGGCGAGGTACGGTAGCCGCCATTTTGCAAAAGACCGTGCAGCGGATGAAGCACGATTATGGTTGTGCTGCCTATCAGATTCATGCGGCAATTGGACCTTCAATCAGTCTCGAAGCCTTCGAGGTGGGAATGGAGGTAGTCGATGCTTTTCGTCATTCGCACGTGTGGACGGCCGACGATATGGAATCGTTGTTGTGGTGGAATCAGCAGCGGGAAAAATATCATATCGATTTATGGAAAGCCAATCGCTTGCAATTGCTTTACGAAGGTCTCCAGCCGAACAATATTAGTCAAGCAAATATTTGTACCTTTGCAACAGAAGATTTGTTCTCTGCTCGCCGGATGGGAGTGGAGAGCGGTCGTATTTTATCGGGAATTTTGATGCATAAAAAATGAAACAAATCGAGCTTTCAGAAGAAATTAAAGAGGCGGTTCCGAATTTGCATATCCTGGCGATAGCTTGTGAGGTGGAAAACAGTGAGTCAAATCCGCTGTTGTGGGAAGAAATTCATGAAGAAGAGGCGAAGATTCGTCGAACGGTAAAGATGGAAGAGGTCAACAAGTTGCTTACGATACAAGCTACACGTCAGGCGTACAAGAAGTTAGGAAAGGATCCCAATCGCTACCGTCCATCGTCGGAATCGCTTCGTCGCCGCATCGTAAAAGAGATGTCGCTCTATCAAATAGACACGATCGTTGACCTGATCAATTTGGTGTCTTTGCAAAGCGGCTATTCAATAGGCGGCTTTGATGAGGAGAAGATACAAGGCGAACGTTTGGTATTGGGCGTTGGGCAGGAAGGAGAACTTTATCATGGCATCGGTCGGGGAATTTTGAATATTGCCGGACTTCCTGTCTATCGTGATGCAGTTGGGGGCATCGGTACGCCGACAAGCGACGAGGAACGTACGAAAGTAGGATTGGAAACGCATCGTCTGTTGCTGATCATCAATGGCTACTCCGGCTTGGAGGGATTGCTGGAAGCGGGACAATATGCCATCGATTTGCTGAAGAAATATACGGCTGCAAAATCAATAGAAACGATGCTGATCACGAAAGCCGATTGCAAAAATAATGTGTTATGACACAGAATATTCATGCCGATTGCTTTCATATTCAGCAAGAAAGCACTATCTTTGCAGCGTAAACTATAAGTTCTTAAAAAAGATGATTGAATTAATTGGAACTAATGCAGGTCTTGTTTGGACTGCGTTGAACGAAGGAGGAAAAATGAACCTCAAATCTTTGAAAAAAGCAACCAAGATCAAAGCAGAAAAAGATATGTATGCTGCACTTGGATGGTTGGCTCGTGAAGGTAAATTGGCTTTTGAAGAAATCGAAGGCGAAATACAAGTTTCTTTGATCGGATAATTCTTCGTGGAATTCTTCGGAAGAATTTGATAAAAGGTTGTCTACACC
>CAVJQR010000052.1:1721-14539 GCA_963651605.1 Agathobaculum sp. | reverse complement strand
CGCGATACCTTACAACATGTGACTCTTCAGGGGCAATATGGCTATTATAATGAAAAATCAGGATATGCTTTTGCAACGGATAGCGCACGTTGTTTGGAATATTCGCAGGGCGATACCCTTTTTTTACATGCCGATACTTTGCAAATGATCACAATCGATTCGACTTATCGTGAGATTAAAGCCTATTATGGAGTGCGTTTTTTCCGAAAAGATATGCAAGGTGTTTGTGATTCGATGCAGTTCAATTCGCGTGATTCTATTCTTTATATGTATAGTGAACCGATTATTTGGAATGAAAATTACCAACTTTACGGAGACACGATTGCTATTTTTATGAATGACAGCACAATAGATTTTGCCCATGTCAAACAATTTGCGTTTGCTGCACAAGAGGTGGACAGCTCTTATTATAACCAATTGAAAGGCAATGATCTGAAAGCCTATTTTGCCGGTAAGGCTGTAAGGCAGATCGATGTGTCTGGCAATGCAGAATCTATTTTCTATCCATTGGAAAAGGATGGCAGTATGGTGGGAATGAATACGACCCAGAGCGCTTATCTGACTATTTGGTTGAAAGAGAATAAACTCGATAAGATCAAAACTTGGACCAGAACCATTGCTCAGATGATTCCCATACCTGATTTGAATCCACAACAGAAACTCTTGAAAGATTTCTTTTGGTTTGATTATTTGCGGCCGAAAGACAAAGATGATATTTATGAAGTGAAAAAGAAGAAAGTGGAAGAAGCGCCTAAGCGTAGCAATAAGTTTGTTCATGAAGAGTAGTGAATAGGCTGACGATTGTGTGTTTTCTTCCCCATCATTCTTTCAGTTGGTGCTGAGCATATTGCAAAAAGCACTCGATAATAATAAGAAAAATTAAGGAGCAAATAAATATGAATCCGTTGTCAATTATTCAAAAATATTACCCGGTTGATACAGATGCTTACCATATTTTGGTAGTACATAGCCGGAGTGTGGCAGACAAAGCTTTGGCGATAGCCAAATGTCATCCCGAATTGGACCTGGATCTGACATTCATCGAGGAGGCGGCAATGCTTCATGATATCGGTATTTTCAAATGTGATGCTGAGGGTATTGGTTGCCATGGTGACGCGCCATACATATGTCATGGCTATTTGGGGGCGGAATTGATGCGCGAAGAAGGATTCCCCCGTCACGCTCTTGTGTGTGAACGTCATACGGGTACGGGACTCTCATTGAAAATGATCGAGGAGCAAAATCTGCCTGTTCCCCATCGTGATATGCGTCCGGTCTCTTGGGAAGAGCAAATCATTTGCTTTGCAGACAAGTTTTATAGTAAGACACATTTGGACAAAGAGAAGTCTCCGGAGAAGATTCGCAAGAGCTTGGAAAAGTTTGGAGAAGAAACAGTAAAGCAGTTTGAGACTTGGTGTAAACTCTTTTTAGGAGAATAATAAGAAGGGGCATTGTATTTTGTTATACCTTTGCCAATTGTAATAGCTGAAGTGAAGATAATTTTTTGAATGAAACATAGAGTTCTAATAACCCTATTCGTCTATATCATAGGATGTTGTGCTTTGAACGCCCAACTTGATCGGGATCGTTCAGCCAATCGTATGGCCTTGGCTGACACTGATACGACACAAGTTGCGCAGGTGACTCCTAAGGATTCGATCGCGCCGGCCGATTCAACAGCTCGTCGTGGGGCATTGGAAGCACCTGTGACATACGAAGCCAACGATTCAATTGTCATGACGGCTACAAATATGGCCTATCTTTATGGAGATGCAGACGTGAAATATCAGCAGATTCAGTTGCAGGCCGAGCATATTCAAATGAATATGGACAGCAGTTTGGTCTTTGCAACATATGGTTTGGACTCTATTGGCGAGGCTTTTGGTTATCCTATCTTTGTGGATGGTGGCGACCAGTATGAGTCGAGGACCATGCGCTATAATTTCAAGACGAAGAAAGGATATATCACAGACGTTATCACGCAACAGGGTGAAGGGTATGTGACAGCAGGCCGAACGAAGAAAACAGAAACAGATGCCTTGAATATGTTGGGTGGACGTTATACGACTTGTGATGATCATGAGCATCCGCACTTCTATATTCAAATGACAAAAGCCAAGGTGCGTCCAAAGAAAAATATTGTTACAGGTCCTGTTTATATGGTTTTTGAGGATGTCCCTATCTATTTCTTGGGGCTTCCCTTTTGCTTTTTCCCTTTCTCCGATACCTATTCTTCAGGTATTTTGATGCCGACGTTTGGCGACGAGTCGGCCCGTGGTTTCTATCTTCGTGATGGAGGTTACTACTTTGCCTTGAGTGATTATATGGATTTGGCATTGACGGGTGAAATCTATACGAGAGGATCGTGGGGGTTGAATGCCCGTTCCAACTACAAAAAACGGTATAAATTTTCGGGAAATTTCATGGCTTCCTATTTGGTTACCAAATTGGGAGACAAAGGATTGCCTGATTATAGTTTGTCGAAAGACTTCAAAATAAATTGGACCCATACGCAAGATTCGAAGGCTAACCCTTATTTGTCTTTCTCGGCCAGTGTGAACTTTGCGACAAGTAGTTACGACCGTAACTCATACAATGCGTTGTACAATCCTGCTTCTACAGCCAACACCAAGGGATCTACGGTAAACATCACCAAACGATTTGCCAATAGTCCGTTGACGATTGCCGGAACAATGTCCATCAACCAATCCACGCGCGACTCGTCCATTGCGATAACATTGCCTGATTTGTCTGTGACATTGAGCCGCATTTACCCATTCAAGCGAAAAAATGGAATAGGAAAGGAACGATGGTATGAGAAAATCTCCATGTCATATACGGGCTATTTCAGAAATAGTATCAATACAAAAGAGAACTTGCTGTTTAAGTCAAGTTTGGTACGTGATTGGAACAATGCCATGCAACACAAGATCCCGGTCAGTGCGACCTTTACGGCTTTCAAATATTTGAATATTTCGCCGAGCTTCAACTATAACGAGAATTGGTATACGCATAAAGTTATGCAAGCTTACGACAGAAATTTGCAGCGAATGGCTCCCACGGATACTGTCTATGGCTTCTATCGTACCTATGAATACGATGCGTCCATTTCAGCATCTACTACCTTGTATGGTTTCTTCAAACCGCTCCCTTTCTTTGGGGGAAAGAAGATTGAGATGATTCGCCATCGATTGGAGCCATCCGTCAGCTTTAGTGCTCGCCCTGATTTTGGGGCTTCTCGCTTTGGATTCTATGAGAATTATGTCTATACTGATGCCAATGGTGACCAGCAAGTGACGCAATATTCCCCATTCTCGGGGCAAGTATTCTCACCCCCTTCGTCAGGCAAGTCGGGTTCTGTTAATTTTAGCATCAACAATAACCTTGAAATGAAAGTGCGATCAGATAAAGACTCTACGGGCTTCAAGAAAATCAGCCTGATCGACAAGCTATCATTGGGCATGAGTTATAATATGGTGGCCGACTCTTTCAAATGGAGTGACTTGTCAGTGGGTTTGCGTTTGAAACTTTCCAAGAGCTATACGTTGAACTTGAATGGAACATTCGATACATATACCTATAGTTATAACGAACAGACTCAGACCGTTCGCCGTGTGAATATTCCCCGTTGGCAGGCCGGAAAGGGGATTGGTCGTCTTCGTTCGACAGGAACGACTTTTTCTTATACCTTCAATAACGACACTTTTAAGAAATGGTTCGGAGGAAAAGATAGCTCATCCGATGGAAAAAACAAAAACAAACCCGACAATAATGACGGATACCTCGATGGGATGAACGACGAAACGACCGGTGAAGAAAAGAAGGGGGGCCGACTGCTCGGCAAGAAGAAAGAGAGTGGCGACTACGATGCAGACGGCTATTATAACGCAACTATCCCATGGAGCTTCTCATTCAACTATGGTATGACGCTTGGATATGGTACGTTTAATCCTAAAAAAATGGAGTATAACTATCGTATTACGCACAATTTAAGCTTCAATGGAAATATCCAGCCGACGAAGAACTGGCGCCTCAACTTCAATGCCAACTACGATTTTGATGCGAAGAAGATATCTTACATGTCCTGCAACATCAGTCGTGAGATGCACTGCTTCCAGATGTCGGCAAGTATCATTCCTGTCGGGCGTATGAAATCCTACACCTTCTCGATCGCCGTCAAGTCTTCATTGCTGAAAGACTTGAAATATGACCAAAGCAGCAGCTATCGAGAAGGACAACAATGGTACTAATCGTTCACCAATCAATGGGCTCTTGACCTGTAACAATCAGATAATCGTTCGCTTTGCTGAAAGGTTTGCTCCCGAAGAAGCCTCGATATGCAGAGAGGGGTGAGGGGTGTGCCGATTTAAGAACCAAGTTTCTGGTAGCGTCAATGAAGGTCCCTTTCTTTTGGGCGTATGATCCCCATAAGATATACACCAGATGCGAGCGATTTTCTGCCAGCTTATGGATAACGGCATCCGTAAAAGTCTCCCATCCATGATTTTGATGCGACCCTGCCATGTGGGCCCTTACTGTCAATGTGGCATTGAGAAGCAACACGCCCTGATCGGCCCACCGCAAAAGATTGCCGCTGGTAGGAGTAGGCTTTCCCAAATCGCTTCCCAATTCTTTGAAGATGTTGACCAACGACGGAGGAAAAGGTATGCCGTCTTGCACTGAAAAGCTAAGCCCGTGGGCTTGCCCCGGCTCGTGGTAAGGGTCTTGTCCTAAGATAACTACTTTGACTTTGTCGAAAGGACAATGCTCGAATGCATTGAATATATATGAACCGGGTGGGTAGACGGTTGAAGATTGGTATTCTTGGCGGACGAAATCCGTCAATTCTTTGAAATAGGGTTTCTCAAATTCGGAAGCTAAAACCTGCTTCCAACCTGCTTCTATTTTGACATTCATAAGATAAAAATACGTTTGTTAGTCTCTGATTCGGATGCGTTGTCAGGCTTCTTCGTCAGATACTAACAAACGTTATCCTTATCAAATCAAGTTAATTCCTGCTTCACGCGCTTCTTTTCGCATCTCTTCCGGCCAAATGCTCGATTGGATCTCTCCGATATGAGCTTTGCGCAGGTAGAACATGCAAAGGCGGCTCTGTCCGATACCTCCACCGATGGATTGCGGCAGTTCGCCGTTCAGCAACCGTTTGTGGAAATAGAGCTCCTTGCGCTCGTTGGTTCCGGTCAAGTCCAACTGACGGAGCAGCGCTTCTTTGTCGACGCGGATACCCATTGACGTGAGCTCGAGGGCGCGGTCCAATACGTCGTCCCACACCAGCAAGTCGCCGTTCAATCCTTTGTAGCCGTCGGGAGTTGGCGTAGACCAGTCGTCATAGTCCGGAGAACGGCCGTCATGACGCTTGCCGTCGCTCAACTTTCCTCCGATACCGATGATGAACACCGCACCATATTCCTTGGTGATGGCATCTTCTCTTTCCTTCGGTGTAAAGGTAGGATATTTTTTCAAAAGTTCTTCGGAATGGATGAAATGTATTTTCCGCGGAAGGATCGGTTTGATCGACGGAAACATTTCGTATACCAAATATTCAGTACGTACCATGGCGGCATAGATGCGCTCGACGATCTCTTTCAAGAACTCGACGTTGCGCTCGTTGGGCTTCATCACTCTTTCCCAGTCCCACTGGTCAACATACAGCGAGTGCAGGTTGCCCAGCTCCTCGTCCGAGCGGATGGCGTTCATATCGGTGTAGATGCCATAGCCCTCTTCGATATGATAGTCAGCCAATGTCAAACGTTTCCATTTAGCCAGCGAGTGAACGATTTCAGCTTTGGCATCGCCTAAATCTTTGATAGGGAAAGTCACAGCTCTTTCAACGCCGTTCAAATCGTCGTTGATACCTGTTCCTTTGAGTACAAACAACGGCGCTGTTACACGGCGCAAGCAGAGCTCGGACGAAAGATTTTGTTGGAAAAAATCTTTGATGACCTTGATACCCAGCTCGGTTTTGGACAAGTCCAAAATTGCTTTATACCCTTTCGGTTTTATTAAATAGCTCATATATAATAATTTGTTTTAATCTATTGTTGGGCAAAGGTACTACATTCTGTCAAATTATCAATGAATTTCTTAATTATTATTGCAAAATGTAAGTGATAATTTTCTGCCATTTTCAAAATAATAGCTATCTTCGCCGGCGCTAAGGTAGGCGATTTTTGAATAACGTCATATAGGGTTGAAAAACAAACTGTATTGAACTGAAAAAATCATGCCGAACAATGGGAAAAAAGCTCCCGACCTTTTTCGAAAATCATGGGGAGCTTTTTGAAAAATGATGCCGAGCTTTTTTAGAAAAATACAGGTGTTTTGTTTATAAAACATAGGTGTTTTACGTTAAAAATATTGCTGTTTTGAATCGAAAACACCAGTGTTTTCAGACGGGTTTCGAGAGGTTGACAATAGGGTTTTAGAGGGAGGAGGGAATAGGTTTCGAAGAGGCTCCATGCGCTTGATTATGAATCACTTTTCTTATTGGTATTTGCTTATTTTTGGAAAACATTTTTCTTTGAAAAAATAAAAAGTTTCCCGAAAAATTTTGCAACGGCTTGTAAATAAACGATTTAGTATTAATTAACACAGAAAAAGTTTTCCAAAATGAAAAGTATATGCTTTTGCACTTATCTTTGCAGAAGTAAAATATGAACCTCTAAAGATGATACAAAAATGATCCAAACAGTAATTAAAAGAGACGGCCGCGTGGTAGGTTTTAACGAGGAAAAAATTGCCACGGCTATCCGCAAAGCCATGTTGCACACGCAGATGGGTGAAGATATTCACTTGATCCGCCAAATTACCGACCGAATCTCATTCACGGGTGCCCCCCAGATGACTGTGGAGGATATCCAAGATAAGGTCGAATTGGAACTGATGAACAGCAGTCGCAAAGACGTTGCTCAGAAATACATTGCTTACCGAAACCAACGAAGCATTGCCCGAAAAGCAAAGACACGCGATATATTTTTGGAGATTATCGATATCAAATCGAACGATGTCACCCGCGAGAATGCCAATATGAACGCAGACACGCCGGCCGGCATGATGATGAAATTTGCCAGCGAGACGACCAAGCCGTTTGTTGATGACTACCTCTTGAGCGAAGAGGTGCGCGAGGCGGTGAAAAACAATTATCTCCATATTCACGACAAGGATTATTATCCGACCAAGAGCTTGACGTGTGTACAGCATCCATTGGACAAAATCCTGCGAAATGGCTTTTCTGCCGGTCATGGTGAGTCACGTCCGGCCAAACGTATCGAGACGGCAAGCATCTTGGGTTGCATCTCGTTGGAGACAGCACAAAACGAAATGCACGGAGGGCAAGCCATTCCGGCATTCGATTTCTACTTGGCTCCTTACGTGCGATACAGCTTTATTGAAGAGGTCAAGACGTTGGAGCAGTTGATGGCTGCCGACTATAGTCATTTGTATCAAGTTGAATTGGATGATTTTATCGACCGTCCTTTAGAGGGTTTGGTAGGCGAAGCACGGATCATCCAGCATGCCATGAATCGTACAGTGGCACGCGTGCATCAATCGATGGAGGCTTTTATCCATAATATGAATACGATCCATTCTCGTGGCGGCAATCAGGTGGTGTTCAGCTCTATAAATTATGGTACTGACACTTCGGCTGAGGGGCGTTGCATTATCCGCGAGTTGCTCAAGACGACTTATCGTGGAGTCGGAAACGGCGAGACGGCTATCTTTCCGATTCAGATTTGGAAGAAAAAACGTGGCGTAAGCTACTTGCCGGAAGACCGCAACTACGACCTGTATAAATTGGCATGTAAGGTGACGGCCCGCCGATTCTTCCCCAACTTTCTGAACTTGGATGCCACATTCAATCAGAGCGATGAGTGGAAAGCCGACGATCCACTGCGGTACAATCACGAAGTAGCCACAATGGGATGCCGCACGCGAGTGTTCGAAAACCGCTTTGGCCCGAAGACATCCATCGGTCGCGGTAATATTTCGTTCTCGACGATCAATATTGTACGTTTGGCCATCGAGTGTATGAATGTGGAAGATTATGACAACCGTATCGCCCTCTTCTTCTCGAAATTGGACCATATGTTGGAGGTGACGGCCCGTCAGTTGCATGAACGTATGGAATTCCAAAAGACGGCATACGCCAAACAATTCCCGCTGTTGATGCGTTCATTGTGGATCGGATGCGAGAAATTGGGCCCGACCGATACGATTGCTTCTGTCATCAATCAAGGGACATTGGGCATTGGTTTCATTGGATTGGCCGAATGTTTGGTGGCATTGACCGGCAAACATCACGGCGAAGACGAGGCTGCACAGGCATTGGGCTTGAAGATTGTGACCTATATGCGTGATTGTGCAAACCATTTTTCCGAACAATACCATCATAATTACAGTATATTGGCTACACCGGCCGAGGGCTTGTCCGGCCGATTCACTCGGCGCGACCGCTGCGAATTTGGTTCGATCCCCGGTGTGACAGACCGCGAATATTACACGAACTCGAACCATGTGCCGGTATATTATAAATGCAGTGCCCGCCACAAGGCCGAAATTGAGGCTCCTTATCACGATTTGACCCGAGGCGGACATATCTTCTACGTCGAGATGGATGGCGATGCTACACATAATCCTGAAGCCATCATGCAGATTGTTGATATGATGGACAAGTACAATATCGGTTACGGCTCAGTCAATCACAATCGAAACCGCTGTATGGATTGCGGATATGAGGATGCAACGCCCAACTTGGAGGTTTGTCCGAAATGCGGAAGTACCAACCTTGATAAACTGCAGCGCATTACCGGTTATTTGGTCGGTACGACTGATCGCTGGAACAAAGCAAAGTTGGCTGAATTGAGAGATCGTGTAACGCACGTAGACAAGTAATAGAAAATGAGAATCTCCCTATTGAATATAATTGAAGACACGGTAGTCGACGGTCCGGGCTTTCGGACCGCTGTCTATTGTGCCGGGTGCACGAATGCTTGCAAAGGGTGCCACAATCCGAAATCGTGGGATATCCACAACGGAAAAGAGGTGGAAACCGTCGAGATTTTAGAGAGGATCATGGCCGATGATTTTGCGGATGTTACATTCAGTGGGGGGGATCCTATGTATCAAGCCAAAGCCTTTGCCGAATTGGCCCGTATGATAAAGCAAAACAGCCACAAGACGATATGGTGCTATACGGGCTATCTGTTTGAAAATCTACTGCAACAGCCTGATTCAAGAGACCTTTTGCAATCAATCGACGTGTTGGTAGATGGCCGTTTTGAGGAATCACTGAAAGATGAATCCCTTTTGTTTCGAGGAAGTTCGAATCAACGGCTGATTGATGTGCAAGCTTCTTTGCGACAAGGTGAAACAATTCTCTATGATTATTCGCCTTTCCCAGAGATTTGACAAGGAACGGTTGGATAGAAACGCGGGAATCGATTATTAATGAAACCGATTCTCTAATTCATCATCGGTCATCAATGTGAAAATTGTTTTGCCATCCGGTGTCAGATTCATGTCCGAGCAGAGGAAAAGAGAGGCCAATAAATGGTTCATCTCTTCGGGACTAAGAAGTTTGCCGGGCGTGATGGCTTGGGCAGAAGCCAGTTGGAAAGCGACAATGTGGGCGATTTCCTCTTGCGCCTTACTGCCGGTTTCGATACTTTTCGCCACGATATTTTTCAACAGGGAGACGCAATCGATATTGTTCATGCCGGCCGGAATCCCGTTGATGGCATAGCTTCCTCCGCCAAGATTGCTTAGATCGAATCCCGAATAGTTCAAGTCCGGCAATAAATCGGGAAGGATTGTTTCCTCAGCCGGTGTGAAGTCTACCATTGCGGGGAACAACATTTGTTGTGAAGCCCCTTGTTGTTCGCTGATGGATTTCCGATATTGGTCGAACAAAATCCGAAGGTGGGCACGGTGTTGGTCGATGATGGCCATGCCCGATTTCAGCGGACAGACAATATATTTGTTTTTATATTGGAAACAATCTTGCGGAGTTGTCGGCTGTTGAGCGGGCGGTTCGGCTGAGAATAGGACCTTCTCCTGAAAGTGGGCCTCCGTGGATGGCTCTAAACGATGCTCTTGCGGATGTTTTGTCATAACTCTTTCTGTTATGATTTCATCGTCTGATGGCAAAGAAGCGTTGCGGTCCGCCTCAAAATTGTTGTATAATTCCGTCCAATCGAAGGCGGGTGCCTGCTCGGGTGTAACTACCTCGTGTTGAAAAGGGTTATAGTTTGTCTTTACATCCACGCGAGGGGAACTCGTGTGGTTCCCCAACTTCCTTTCAGGGAGGTAGATGGGTATATCGATAGGGGCCTCGGCATCGAAATCGATCATGGGGATGGCGCTCGACTTGGCAAGGGCTTCGCGGATGGTTGCCAGAAGGATTTGCCAAATAGGTTGTTCATTTTCAAACTTGATCTCCGTTTTTGTCGGATGGATGTTGACGTCGATGGTGGCAGGATCCAGTGTGAAATAGATGAAATAGTTGGGCATTTCACCGGCCGGGATCAACTGTTCGTAAGCTTGCATGACGGCTTTGTGGAAATAGGGATGCTTCATGAAACGTCCATTCACAAAGAAGAATTGCAAGGCTCCTCGTTTCTTTGCCGTTTCCGGTCGGCCAACAAATCCTGTGATCGATGCCAATGAACTTTCAGCCTCTTCCATGGAAATCATCTTTTGGTTGAGATTCTTCCCGAAGATGTTGATGATGCGTTGCCGCAATCCTGATACGGGGAGGTTTAAAATCTCGGTATCATTATGATAGAGCGAGAGGGCAACATCGGGGTTGACCAAGGCTATCCGCTCAAATTCATTGATGATGTTGCGGAACTCCGTCTCGTTTGATTTCAAAAACTTGCGGCGGGCCGGTACATTGAAGAAGAGGTTTTTGACGGAAAAGATACTCCCTTCGGCGCAGGCATCTTCTTCGATTTGTTGGAGTTGTGAACCGTCGATCTCCAGTTTCGTTCCTAATTCGGCCCCTTTCAGGCGGGTGCGCAACTCCACTTGAGCCACAGCCGCGATGGAAGCCAAGGCCTCGCCGCGGAAGCCCATCGTGTGTAAGGCGAAAAGATCATCTGCTTTGGATATTTTCGAGGTCGCATGACGTTCGAAAGCCATGCGGGCATCTGTCTCGGACATACCTTTCCCATTGTCAATCACCTGCACCAACGTCTTGCCCGCATCTTTGATGTTGACTTGTATTTGCGTGGCACCGGCGTCGACGGCGTTCTCGACCAACTCTTTCACTACCGAGGCCGGTCGCTGAATGACCTCGCCGGCAGCTATCTGGTTGGCAATATTATCCGGAAGCAAATGAATGATATCGCTCATCTCCAATATAAAAACCAAAACAATACTAAGAGAACGACCAGGACTACAATCAACTTGACGTTCTTGTACTCGCGGCCTCTTGAATCATCTCCACGGTCTCTGCTCCGTTTCAGATGCGTTGTTCCTTCGATGAAGGAGCCTTTGATTTGCGGCTTGTACTCTTCGGGTTTTTCTTCCAAGCCCATTTCTCGCTTCACCTTGAGCACTCTTTCCTCGAGGGCCTCCTTGTGCGGATCCCAATAGATGGGTTTGTGTTCGTACCGGCGCGGTTTGCGCACATTGTAAAATGAGAATAATGACATATCTAATTGTTTTGAATGATGCCCAAATATACGAATATCTTTTGAAAACCTCAAAATATACCGCTCGCTTTTCGGTTCTTTGTTATATCTTTGTATTTGTAAATAGTGTAACAACAATCGAACAATCGCAGCAACAACATGGCGGAAGGGCAAGGAATGATTCTTCGTACAGAAGATTTGGTCAAGAAGTATCGCGCACGAACAGTGGTGAATCATGTATCGATCAACGTGAAACAAGGCGAAATCGTCGGGTTGTTGGGCCCGAACGGTGCAGGCAAAACCACTACTTTCTATATGACGGTCGGCTTGGTGACGCCGAACGAAGGGAGAATATTCTTGAACGACCAAGAGATTACGAAATATCCTGTCTACAAACGGGCCCGTTGCGGTATCGGCTATCTGGCACAAGAGGCTTCGATCTTCCGAAAGATGACGGTCGAAGACAATATCCGTTCGGTTCTAGAGATGACGGAAACCACTCCGGAGTATCAAAAGGAAAAGTTGGAAAGCCTGATCTCCGAGTTCGGTTTGCAGAAGGTGCGCAAGAACTTGGGCGACCGCCTTTCGGGCGGTGAGCGGCGCCGTGCGGAGATTGCCCGCTGCTTGGCGATCAATCCCAAGTTCATCATGTTGGACGAACCTTTCGCCGGAGTCGACCCTATTGCCGTGCAAGATATCCAAACGATCGTCGCACGTCTGCGCCACAAGAACATCGGCATCTTGATTACCGACCATAATGTATATGAAACCTTGAGTATTTGCGACCGCGCCTATCTGCTTTTCGAAGGGAAGGTCCTTTTCCAAGGAACGGCCGAGCAGTTGGCAGAGAACGAAATCGTACGTGAAAAATACTTGGGTAAAGACTTCGTCCTTCGAAAGAAGGATCTGTAAGTTCCCTTTCCAAGGGATGTTTCCGGTTAGGATCTCCTCCTTTTCAGAAAACAGGTCTTTTTCTGTGTGGCAATCATCTCGCCGGCATTTTTTGCATTCATTATTGTTGTTGAAAAAACAGTAGTGTTTCCTCGATAAAACACTTATGTTTTAGTTGAAAAGCATCTGTGTTTTTCCTTCAAAACACTCATGTTTTTTTCAAAAAAAGGTCGGCACCTTTTTTCAAAAAGCTCCCCATGATTTTTGAAAAAG
>CAVJQR010000052.1:0-1670 GCA_963651605.1 Agathobaculum sp. | reverse complement strand
CACCTTTTTTTGAGCCTTCCACATCCTTTAAAAAGAGAATAAGCTGTACCCGAACACATTTAGATATTCTTCCAAAAAGCTGTGGGGGAGAAGAATATTGGGCGCAGTAGTCGCCTTTATGAAAAGAGGGGCGATTTCCTGCTGATCAAAGCCGGCTGTTCCGCATCCGATCTTGGTCATTAAGAACTGTTTCTCAGGATGTTCTTTGGCAAATTCAATAAACTCATTGACATAAGGGCGGATGGTGTCGACACCGCCTTGCATGGTAGGAATGGCATAACTCTGTCCGTGCAGTCCTACTCCTTGCCCCGGCACGGCTCCAAAGTGGAGAAAGGCTTTGCGTGAGGCTCCGCCGCCATGTATTCCGGCCAAGTTGCTTCCGAATACAAATATCTCGTTTTTTTTCAGTGTGTTGATCCAATCCGGGGCAAAACGCCCTTCGCGCAGGCAGGAACGAACGTTTTCGGCAGTGACAACTTCGGGACGTGGTGGCACTTGAGAACGCATGAAAAATTCGCATTTTCGTGGAGTTGGCGAAGGGACAGACTCGAAATCAAGAGAGACGCACATCGAGTGACTACCCTCAATAGGTGTAGATTCCCAATCCGAGAAGTGATCCTTGAAATAAGGGATGACTACATCGTGCATAATTTTCTTGTACCGTTGGGTGACAGCCGAAGGTGTAATCCCCAACTGTACAGCCACCTCTTTGCCCATGAACCCATCGATTGTGAGCATATGCAAGATGAGGCTGTTCTTGTTGTCCCGCCCTAAGATTTTGTCGCAGATCTCTTCGATGGTTTCATATAGCTCATGGCTGAAATTATTGTCTGCTATATCGAAGCAGACTTGCTCCTTTCCGATGCGTTCTTCGAAGCTTTCCATCCGTTCCTCTTTCATGACAGCTTTCAGTTTGTCGAGGACCAGATAACGAAATCCGTTCACCATCCAACTCTTGAGCGACATAGAGGGCGTGCGGTCTTCCAATTGTTTGAAATTATGTCTGCAAAGAACAATGTAATATTCGTGTGCCAACGACATGAAATCCATCCCCGGCTTGAAAGAGAGATTGTATCGCTTGTCGTAAATGCAGTAGGCCATTCGGCAATAGCCATAGAAATAGGTTTTTACAATATTTCCATCCCCTCGCTTGAAGCCTTGAAGAATGGCATTGTCGTCCAAATATTCGATTTTTGTTTTTGCAGTGTTCATATATTTCCTCTTTTGATTTTTTTCCATTTGCAAGATAGATTAATTGTTTGATGTGAGCAATAGCTCCCTCTTCCATTCATTTCTTAAAAGAAATAAATGGCCTGAAAATTAAGCAGCGTTGCGATTATTTTTTTAGAAAAAAATGGAACTCTCTGCTTAATTTCTGCCTCACCAGATTCTTTTAATAAGTAAAGTCATTGAACAAATGACAATCATTAATAACCGTAAAATTGATGGAGAAACGAAAAATGAAACGAGTATTCAACCTTTTAATTGTGGACGAGAGTGGAAGCATGAGTGTTATTGAGAGAGAAGCATTGGCAGGTATCAATGAAACATTGATGACCATAAAAGCCATGCAAGCCAAGTATGAGAACATGCAGCAAATGGTTACGCTTCTGACATTCGACAGCTCACACCTTAAATTTATTTACGAAAATGAACCGGCGAATAATATT
>CAVJQR010000051.1:0-14699 GCA_963651605.1 Agathobaculum sp. | reverse complement strand
ATATTGAACGAGATAGTTACTATACTGTAGGGGACAACTCGGGTAGGACCGGTGTGGAGAATTCCTATGAAAAAATACTTCGCGGCGAGAAAGGTGTGGAGATCCTTTTGCGTGATGCACATGGCCGAATCAAAGGACATTACGAAAATGGAAAATATGACAAAAATCCGGTCTCAGGAAAGAACTTGAAACTGTCCATAGATATTGACTTGCAGGCGTATGGTGAAAAGCTCATGAAAAACAAACTAGGGGGTATCGTGATGATTGAACCGGAAACGGGCGAGGTGCTCTGCATGGTTTCATCGCCCACCTTCGACCCCAGTTTGTTGATTGGCCGTGTTCGTGGAAAAAATTACCAGCAATTGGAAAAAAATCCATACAAGCCATTGTTTAATCGTTCGCTTATGGCTCAATATCCTCCGGGCTCGACATTCAAGCCAACCCAAGGTTTGATTTTTTTGCAGGAAGGAGTGATCACCGCCGATACTCGTTTTACGTGTGCCCATGGTTATACCTATCGAGGAGGGAAGCCGGCTTGCCATGGTCATCCATCCCCATTGCCGGTTGTAGGTGCGATTGCCACATCGTGTAATTCATTCTTCCCTTGGGGCTTACACTATTTGCTGGATGATCGTTCTCGTTATCCGTCTGTGCAGCAGGCATTTGATGTTTGGAAGGACTATATGGTTTCGATGGGGTATGGTTATAAATTGGGAATAGACTTGCCGGGCGAGAAACGTGGATACATTCCGAATAGCAAGATTTATGACAATATCTATCACGGGCGATGGAATTCCAGTTCAATCATCTCCATTGCTATCGGACAGGGAGAAATTCTTGCAACACCTTTACAGATCTGTAATTTGGCTGCGACGGTGGCCAATCGTGGCTATTTCATTACGCCCCATGTGGTGAAAGAAATACAAAATACCCCACTGGATTCGCTTTATACGGAGAAGCGCTACACGAAGGTGGAGTCAAAATATTATTCATTGATTGCCGAAGGTATGCGGGGTGCCGTCGTTGGCTCTCCATACGGAGCCACTTGCCGTGGGGCAAACTTGCCGGACATCGAAGTATGTGGCAAGACGGGTACGGCCGAGAATCCACATGGTAAGGACCATTCCATTTTTATGGGCTTTGCTCCTTACAAGAATCCCAAAGTAGCGATAGCTGTTTTCGTTGAAAATGCCGGTTTTGGAGCTACCTATGCCGTTCCGATTGGGCGATTGATGATCGAAAAATACTTGAGAGGTTCCATCTTGCCTGAAAGCCAAGCGATAGAAGACAACATTGTCAATGCTGTAATTTTGCCGAATAATGTCATATAATACAAAAGATAATTGGAAGTTGGTCGACTGGTTCACGATCTTACTCTATATCATTATGGTAGGAGCAGGGTTGATGAGTATCTGTGGGGCAAGTTATGAATTTGATACTCAGCAGATTTTGGCGGCAGGACGTCCGCTCAACCAATTGATTTGGATAGGCGTATCATTGCTCTTTGCTTTTGCTATTCTGTTGATTGAAAGGGATTTCTTTGAAGTTTTCTCCTATATAATTTACGCTGGAGTTATCTTGGTATTGATAGCCACCATCTTCTTGGCACCAGACATCAAGGGGTCCAGATCGTGGTTGGTTCTCGGTCCTATTCGTTTGCAGCCGGCCGAGTTTGCCAAGTTTGCCACTGCCTTGGCCGTTGCTCGACTAATGGGTTCTTATGGTTTTGTGTTTACCCATTATAAGAACTTTCTGATGGTCTTAGGGCTTATCCTGTTACCCATGTTGTGCATCTTGTTGCAGCAAGAGACGGGTTCTGCTTTGGTTTATTTGGCTTTCTTTCTGATGTTATACCGTGAAGGGATGTCCGGCTACTTCTTGTTGGCAGGCGTTTGCGCTGTTGTCTATTTTGTGATAGGAATGAAATTCTCCGAGAGCATGATGGGAGAGACGCCCTTAGGGGTCTTTTTAGTCTCAATGATGACATTGTATACCTCCATCCTTTTGATGTTCAGAGAGATAAAAAACAAGAACATTGCCTGGTATTGTTTGGGTGTGGCGACAATGATTTTGAGTTTCTTCGGCTTGATTTCTTATTTTATCCCATTCAATATGAATTATATTGTATGGGCTTTGTTGGGCGCTTTGATCTGCTATTTGATCAGTGAATCGCTTTCCAGGTGGGTGTGGCGCTATGCTATGATCGCTTTTTTCGCCATATCGTCCATTGCCTTTCTCTTCTCTGTCGATTATGTTTTCAATGATATTCTCGAGCCTCACCAACAGGTGCGTATAAAAGTCTCGTTAGGATTGGAAGACGACCCAAGCGGGGCCGGTTATAATGTGAACCAATCAAAGATCGCTATCGGCTCCGGTGGCTTGACGGGAAAGGGATTTTTGAACGGCACTCAGACCAAACTTAAATATGTACCCGAGCAAGACACCGATTTTATCTTTTGTACGGTTGGCGAGGAGCAGGGCTTTGTCGGGACTTCGGCCGTATTGATTCTGTTTGCTGTCTTTATTTTGCGGCTTATCGTCTTGGCCGAGCGCCAAGATACTGTTTTCGCACGCGTATATGGCTATTCGGTAGCCTCTATCTTCTTCTTCCACTTGGCTATAAACATTGGGATGGTGACGGGTTTGACGCCGGTTATTGGCATTCCATTGCCGTTCTTCAGCTATGGAGGTTCCTCACTGCTGGGCTTTACCATCCTGCTTTTTATTTTTCTTCGTTTGGACTCTTCGCGGAAGGAGCGTTAGGAATGACACGAAGGCCGATCTCTTGAATTCCGATCAGGGTGCTGTCGCGCATTCCTTGTCGGAAGCTGAATGTATATTGGCCCGGATGTTGAAAATGGTATTGTCGGCGGATGGGAAAGCTGGATTCGAACAATGAAATGCCATGACCTTTCCATTTGCCGAAATCATCGGCCAGCATACATTCAATGGTATCTTTCTTCAATGCCCCGATAGGTGGCTCTTCATTGCAAAAGAGCCAAAGGTTTTGATAGCGATACTTGTTGTTGTTGCGGATATCCAATACTATATCATAGCTCTCCGAAACGTCATCAAGCTCGAAGGTGAAATAGTACACCTTGTCTTTCGCCCACGTCGTGTCTTCAATCACTTGATATTGATTGTACAACGCCGTTTGGTCGCAGGCGAAAAGCAAGGCGCACCCTGCAACGACAAGCCAATTAATTATTCTGCTGCTTCGCATCTTGCTCTTTGGGCTTGTTGTTGGCTTCTTTGGGCCTATTGTCTGTTTCTTTAGGACGGTTGTCTGCCTCTCTTGGCTTGCTTGTCTCCTTTGGCTTGCGTTCTCCCTCTTTCGGACGATTGTCGGCGTTTCTCTTGGCATTTGGCCTTTGACGATTGCCGCCATTTCCGTTGTTGGGTTGATTGTTATGTCCTGCCGAAGGGGGCTGGGCATTGGGCAGTTTCCCATTTGCCGCACCTTGTTTTTCCTCCCCCTGTTTAGGCTTCGACTTTTGCTTGTTGTTGTTTTTATTGGGGCGCGGACCTTGATTCTTTGGAGGACGCTGTTGATTGCCGCCCTTCTCTTGCGGCTTTTCTGCATTGTTCTCCTTCTCTTTCACATTGTTGCTGCTTGGATTGGGAGAAGCTGCCTGTTCATTTGTCGGAACAGAGCTGTTCTGATTCTCATTGCTTGCGCCGTTCCCCTTTTTCTTTTTCTTTTTCTTGGATAAGTTGTCGAAGCGAGTCACGCTGTCTTGGCCCAAGATGTCATGCGCATCGCGCTTGGTTTGTTGCTTGACATCGGCTTCCAACGAGACAGGTTTCATCCCTTTCTTGTTCATGTTGATGACATCAAACGCACGTTGTACGGGGATCGTTACCAAGTTGGCTGCAATCGATTTGTCGGTCGAGTAAGTAATCTCACGCTTGAAGATATCCGTTTTGAAGTGATAGTACGAACCGTCTTTGGTCTCCAATACGATCTCTTTCGATGGCAACCGCTTTTGTGCCTCGACATACATGTCTACTTCGTAGTTGATGCAACACTTCAGTTTGGCGCATTGTCCGGCCAACTTCTGTGGGTTCATCGAGATGTCTTGGTAGCGGGCAGCACCTGTTGCCACAGAGACGAAGCTTGTCATCCAACTCGAACAGCACAATTCGCGGCCGCATGGACCAATACCACCGATACGGCCTGCCTCTTGCCGGGCACCGATCTGTTTCATCTCAATGCGGACATGGAAAGCCTCGGCCAAGACCTTGATCAACTGGCGGAAGTCGACGCGCTCGTCGGCAATGTAATAGAAGATCGCCTTGTTGCCGTCTCCTTGATATTCCACATCGCCAATCTTCATGTTCAGCCCCAAGTTGGCCGCAATCTGCCGCGAGCGAATCATCGTTTCATGCTCTTTCGCCTTTGCCTCTTCATATTTGTCGAGGTCTGCCTGTCTCGCTTTGCGATAGATCTTTTTCGGCTCTTGGTCCGTTCGCACATTGTTCTTCTTCATCTGAAGCAACACCAGCTTACCGGTCAGTGTCACCGTGCCGATGTCATGCCCCGGCGTAGACTCGACAGCCACCATATCCCCCTTTTCAAGCGGTATGTGGGTGTTGTTCAGGTAATACCCCTTTCGCGTATTTTTGAATTGAACCTCTACGAAGTCGGTCGCATTTTCCGCATCGGGCACGCCACACAACCAGTCGTAAGTGTTCAATTTGTTGTTTTGTATTTTGCTGCATCCTTTGGCACACATGCCGCAGCAACCTTTATTATGTTTGAAATCCATAAAGTCGATTTATATATACATTCCTTGTAAATATGCAAAAATAAGCATAATCATTGGCATATCCTTGCTCTATTATGAAAAAATAGCAGCTTTTATGATATCTGTCTCTTGACGAATGAACGCTTTCTTCCGAACTTTTGCGGACAATCTCTGCAGTTCTGAAAAGTTTTCTCGGCACTGAACTGCAGTTTTATGCCGACCAAACTACAGTTTTATGCGGAGAAAACTGCAGTTCACTCCTATATAAACTGGAGTTTTCTTGGATGAAACCGAGACATGCACCCGAATGAATTTGGCAGAACAGCCGAGGAGGTTTTTCTGTTATCATAGCCGTTTTTCAATCTTGCGAGGAATCTGTTTCAGAACGATTTCTTTTTGCGAAATAATTGTGCTGTTTGCTTTTATTGTTTATTTTTGCAGTATAGGTTGCGCATGCGACCTGCGTTTTTAGAAATTACTTCCTTTATTATAGGATTGGTCAATACAATAAATAGAACAGATGGAGACAACACAAAAACCTTATAAAATAGGCTTGGCATTGAGCGGGGGCGGGGCAAAAGGATTCGCACATTTGGGCGTTTTCCAGTTCTTGAATGAATGTGCATTGAAGCCCGACATCATTTCAGGTACGAGTGCCGGATCGGTGGCAGGTGCGCTGTTTGCCGATGGCTATTCGCCGGAAGAGATCCGAGAGTTCTTCGCCGGGCGTGAATTTTCAGAGTTTGCCGAGTTGCAGATTCCGAAAACGGGTCTGTTTGACATGAGCCGTTTCAAAGCCTTTCTGAAGGCCCATCTTCGTTCGAAGCGAATAGAAGACCTGCCTATTCCGATGGTGATTGTGGCGACCGACCTTGACAACGGGCGAAGCAAAGAGTTTCGAAGTGGCAATTTGGCCGATGCCGTGGTGGCATCGTGCAGTATGCCGATCATTTTCAGCCCCGTGGTAATCAACGGTGTTCATTATGTCGATGGCGGATTGTTTCAAAACTTCCCTGTCATGAACATTCGCCACGAGTGCGAATACGTGATCGGTGTCAATGTCAGTCCGCTAATGCCTCAAAAATATAAGCAAACCCTCTTTCATATTGCCGAGCGTTCGTATCATTATATGTTTCAAGCCAACACATTGGAAGACCGACAGGCGTGCGATGTGTTGATCGAAGCGAAAGAGGTAGGATTGTATAAAACGTTCGATTTGAACAATATTGATTCGATTGCTCAGATCGGATACGAAGCTTCCGTTCAAGCTTTCAGCAAGGTCTTGGCGGAAAATAAAAGTGATGTGGTTGTGAAAGCGTTGGGCCAACGGGCTCTGGCGATGCAACCCAAGTGATAATTTTATAATTTGTTATAGATATGGAAACGAAAAGCTGTGAAAAAATGATCATTTATCAAGTATTCCCACGCTGGTTCGGCAACTTGAATACGTCGTTGGTTCCCAACGGCACTTTGGCGAAGAACGGTGTTGGAAAGTTCTCTGACTTTACGCCGGTGGCTTTGTCGGAGATTAAAAAATTGGGAGCTACCCATATATGGTATACAGGCATTATTGAACATGCTACACAAACCGACTATACGACTTATCAGATTCCGAAAGACCATCCGGCAGTGGTGAAGGGAAAAGCCGGTTCACCTTATGCCATCAAAAATTATTACGATGTCGACCCTGACTTGGCCGACCACGTACCTTCGCGTATGGCCGAGTTCGAAGCCTTGGTGGAGCGTACGCATGAGGCCGGCCTAAAGGTGATTATCGATTTTGTACCCAACCATGTGGCGCGTCAGTACCACTCGGATGTGAACGATGTGTTTGTCGATGGGTTGGGGCAGCACGATGATACGAACAAAGCCTTCGATCCGAACAACAATTTCTATTATATCCCCGGCCAGCCGTTGCAGTTGCCGTTTACTTCTGATGATGAGGGCGTGCCATATAGTGAATTTCCTGCCAAGGTGACGGGCAACGACCATTTTGATGCTTTCCCAAGTCACAATGATTGGTACGAGACAATCAAACTGAACTATGGTGTGGATTATATGAACGGGCATAGTTGCCATTTTGATCCGATCCCCGACACGTGGCACAAGATGTTGCATATCTTGCTCTTTTGGGCCGGAAACCATGTCGATGGTTTCCGCTGTGACATGGCCGAGATGGTGCCGGTCGAGTTTTGGGAATGGGTTATTCCACAGGTGAAGGCTGCATATCCTGTCGAGTTTATAGCCGAAGTATACAACCCGGCACAATATAGAGATTATCTTTTCAAAGGACATTTCGATTATTTATACGATAAGGTAGGGCTCTACGATACGCTTCGTGGAGTGATCTGCGGACAGCTTCCGGCGAGCCAAATCTCTACTTGTTGGCAATCGCTCGAGGGTATCCAAAACAAGATGTTGAACTTCTTGGAGAACCATGACGAGCAACGTCTTGCATCCGACTTTTTTGCGCAAGATGGCCGTTGGGGGATCTCAGGTTTGATGACCTCCGCCTTGATGAATACCTGTCCGTTTATGATCTATGCCGGTCAGGAACTGGGCGAGCATGGCATGGAAGCAGAGGGATTCAGCGGACGCGATGGTCGGACCACGATCTTCGACTATTGGAGCATCGACTCGTTGCGGCGTTGGAATAACGGCAAACGCTTCGATGGCGGGGCCTTGAACGACGAGCAGAAAGCATTGCGTGCGACTTATGCGAAGGTGCTGAACATTGCCCGCACGGAGCCGGCTATTACCAAAGGCGAATTCTTCGATCTGATGTACAAGAATATGGACAATCGCTTCATCAACAACCGTAACCAGTACGCTTTCTTGCGAAAATATGCGAACGAGGTGATCCTTGTGGTGGCCAACTTCAGCCGTTCTGATCAGGAGGTGTGGGTGAATATCCCCGACGATGCCTTCAAAACATTGGACCTTGTCGACAATAAAGCAGCCCGACAAATTGACTTGATGAGCGGACGGGAGACAATCACCACATTGACAAGCAGTTGGCCATTCAAGGTGAAGCTTCCGGCAGGAGCAGGGCGAGTCATCAAGTTTATTTACGATTTATAGTAGGCAAATTCGCAATAGTTTTGTAATTTTGCGGCAAAATAATTTTTATTGTTCAGATAAAATTCAAAATTATAATGAGTGCACAAACTCCTTTCTTGGTATTTTCGGGAACTAACTCCCGTTATCTTGCAGAGAAAATCTGCAAAAGTTTAGGTTGTCCGTTAGGACAAATGAATATTCAGCACTTCGCCGACGGTGAATTCTCCGTATCATACGAAGAGTCAATCCGTGGCCGTGACGTGTTCTTGGTGCAGTCTACATTCCCCAATGCCGACAACCTGATGGAGTTACTCCTGATGATTGATGCCGCAAAGCGTGCATCTGCTCATTCCATTATCGCTGTGATCCCTTACTTTGGTTGGGCTCGTCAAGATAGAAAGGATAAGCCTCGTGTGGCCATCGGTGCAAAATTGATCGCCGACATGCTGAGAACGGCCGGTATCAATCGCTTGATTACAATGGATTTGCACGCTGATCAGATCCAAGGCTTCTTCAATGTGCCGGTAGATCACTTGTATGCTTCAAGTGTATTTTTGGATTATATCAAAAAAGAGTTGCCGTTGGACAACTTGTGTATCGCTACTCCTGACGTAGGAGGTACAAAACGTGCCAGCAGCTACTCTAAATATTTGGGCCTCCCGATGGTTATCTGCCACAAGTCCCGCCTCCGTGCAAATGAGGTTGCTGAGATGCGTATCATCGGAGACGTGAAAGGTCTTGACGTATTGCTGATCGACGATATGGTTGACACAGCCGGAACAATCACAAAGGCTGCCAACTTGATGATGGAGAACGGAGCGAAATCAGTACGTGCTATTGCCAGCCATGCTGTCATGTCCGATCCGGCTTCTACTCGTGTAGACCAATCTGCTTTGGTAGAGATGATCTTTACAGATTCCATCCCTTACTCAAAGAAGTGCAACAAGGTGAAGATTTTGTCTGTTGCAGATATGTTTGCTGAGGCCATCCGCCGTGTTTGCAGCGGTGAATCCATCAGCTCGCTCTACGCAATCTGATCCGTTTCAGAGAGACCAATTCGAAGAAAATAACAAGGGGAACATAGTTGAAAAGCTATATTCCCCTTCTTTTTTGTGCGTTATTCTCGTTTTCGATCAGTCGTTTCTACGCCCGCCCAAGAAAATCATGATGTAGTAAAGCAGTGTTGCCAATGAACTTAATGCGGCTACCACATAGGTATAGGCGGCCGACTTCAGGGCATCTGCTGCCTTGTCGTGTGTGTAAGAGTTCGTGATCCCTGCACGGTTCAACCAAACCAACGCACGTTGGCTGGCATTGATTTCGACGGGTAAGGTGATGAAGCTGAACAATGTTGTGGTGGCAAACAGGATGATGCCGAACAACATCAGTTGAGGAAACCTTTGGATCATCAGCATTCCTGCCAACAGTACCCACATCATCCAGTTCGAAGCAAAGCTGACTACCGGTACCAATGCCGAACGCATCTTCAACGGTGCATAAGCTTGCGCATGCTGTACGGCATGTCCACACTCGTGAGCGGCTACGGCTGCAGCGGCGATACTATTACTGAGGTAAACGCCTTCGCTGAGGTTTACTGTCTTGTTGGCGGGATTGTAGTGGTCCGTCAGGTGCCCCGATGTTGAGGTGACGGTTACATCGTAAATGCCATTGTCGTGCAACATCTTCTCTGCCACCTCGCGGCCGGTCATACCATTGGGCAAAGGTATTTGCGAATAGGCTTCAAACTTGCGTTGCAGTCGTGAGGAGACCAGCCAGCTTAATAAAGAAATTCCAATAAAAATAATCCAATAAATCATAGTTCTATTCCATTAATAAGTGATATTCAAAAGTAAAACAAAAATCTTACCAAACAAAAAATGGCAGAAAAAGAGGACAAACTTTGCCCATTTTCTGCCATTTTGTACGATTTATGTTCTGTTATTACTCTTCCGTATAGCGAACGATGGTCTGTTCACGGTCAGGACCTACTGAAACGATCTTGATAGGAACTTGCAGTTCCTCTTCCAAGAAGGAGATATAAGCGTTGAACTCTTCAGGGAATTCATCTTCGCTCTTCATCTTTGTCAGGTCGGTTTGCCATCCTGGCAACTCAACATAGATCGGTTCCACCTCACCTTCGATCGAGTAGGGGAATTCGGTTACCTCTTCGCCGTTGATCTTGTAAGCTACACACGCCTTGATCGTTTCGAAGGTATCCAATACATCACTCTTCATCATGATCAGCTTTGTTACGCCGTTCAACATGATGGCATATTTCAAGGCTACCAAATCGATCCAACCGCAACGACGCTTACGACCTGTAACTGCGCCGAACTCGTGGCCTAACTGACCGATCTTGTCACCTGTCTCGTCGAACAACTCTGTAGGGAATGGACCGCTTCCTACGCGCGTACAATAGGCTTTGAAGATACCATATACGTCGCCGATGTTACGAGGAGCGACACCCAAGCCTGTGCAGCAACCGGCACAGATGGTGCTTGAAGAGGTGACGAACGGATAAGAACCGAAGTCTACGTCCAACATGGTTCCTTGTGCACCTTCTGCCAAGACGTTCTGACCCTCTTTCAGCAGGTGGTTTACGAAATGTTCGCTGTCGATAAACTTGAACTGCTTCAAGTAGTTCAATGCTTCAAACCATTGTGCTTCGAGCTCTGTAATGTCGTATTCGTAGTTCAACGCTTTCAAGATGGCTTCGTGGCGCGCCTTGGCTGCTGCATAGATGGCTTCGAAGTCGCGCAACAGATCACCCACACGAACGCCATTGCGGCTGATCTTGTCTGTGTAAGTCGGGCCGATACCTTTGCCTGTTGTCCCGATCTTGCCTGATCCTTTGGCTGCTTCATAGGCTCTGTCGAGGATGCGGTGTGTCGGAAGGATCAAATGAGCTTTCTTTGAAATGTATAACTGTTTGGTGATGTCGTGTCCACTGGCTGCCAATGCTTCTGCTTCTTCTTTGAAGAGCAGCGGGTCCAATACGACACCGTTACCGATGATATTTACTTTTCCACCCTGAAAAATTCCAGAAGGGATAGAACGCAATACATATTTTTGACCTTCAAATTCCAATGTGTGTCCGGCATTTGGCCCACCTTGGAAACGAGCCACTACATTGTAGTTGGGAGTCAAGACGTCAACAACTTTACCTTTGCCTTCGTCGCCCCATTGTAATCCTAATAATACATCTACTTTCATGCTGTCTTTAGTATATAGGCTGTTAATATTCTTTGCTTAGTGGGCTCACGCACCCAATTGGCAAAATTAATCTATTTATTGTAATTAGCGAATAGTCTCTCTGTTTTTATTCGTTGTAAAGCATCATTTTGCTGATATACTTGCCCACAATGTCAAATTCGAGGTTGACAATAGTCCCTTTTTCGATTTGGCAGAAGTTGGTATGGTCGTGCGTGTAAGGGATGATGGCCACTTGGAAGCTGTTCTCTTTCGAGTTGCAGACGGTCAGACTGACGCCATTGACACAGACCGAACCCTTCTCGACGGTCAGATAGCCTTGCTTGGCCATCTCTTTGTTGAATGTATATTGGAACGTGTAGTACCAACTGCCATCGGCCTCGCTGACGGCAGTGCAAACCGCTGTCCGGTCGACATGGCCCTGTACGATGTGGCCATCCAAGCGCCCGTTCATCATCATGCTGCGCTCTAAGTTAACTAAGCTCCCCGGCTTCAAGTTGCCGAGGTTTGAACGTTCGAGTGTCTCTTTGATGGCGGTCACGGTATAGGTCTTGTCTGTTTTCTTGACTACGGTCAGACAAACACCATTGTGGGCGACGCTTTGGTCTATTTTTAGTTCAGGTACGAACGAGCATTCCATGGTGAGGTGGATATTGCCCTTCTCTTGTTCTACCGTGATTACTTTCGCTGCTTCTTCTACGATTCCTGAAAACATAATGACTTTATTTGTGAATTATGAGCAAAGGTAAGGTTTTTATTTTGTATTTTTGTTCGCAATTAAAATATTAAGTGATGATGACACGCCTATTAACACAAATGCTCATAGCCATGATGGCTTTGGCTGTCCCTTTTGTCGAGACAAAGGCGCAGGAGGAGAAAGAGACGCTTGTCCAAATTGATACGGACATGGGTAAGATCAAAGTGAAGTTGTATAACGATACCCCGCTGCATCGTGACAATTTCGTCAAAAATGTGAATGAACATCTTTATGATGGCTTGCTGTTTCACCGCGTAATCAGACAGTTTATGATTCAAGCGGGCGATATCCATTCGAAGAATGCCACTGCTGATGTGCATCTGGGCGATGGAGACCCTGACTATCGGATACCGGCCGAAATCCTCTATCCGAAGCATTTCCATAAGGCAGGAGCCTTGTGCGCTGCCCGTACGGCCGACGAGGTCAATCCCGATCGTGAATCTTCCGCTTCGCAGTTTTATATTGTGACAGGGAAATTCTTTACAGAAATGGAGCTGGACAAGATGGAGAAAGAAAAGGGTATCAAGTTCAGTGCCGAAGAACGCGAGGCTTATATGTTCAAAGGCGGACGCCCCGATTTGGACCGGCTTTATACGGTCTTTGGCGAGGTGGTGGACGGCATGAAAGTGGTCGACAAAATCCAAATGGTGGAGACCAATTCAGACGACCGCCCACTGAAGAATGTGAAGATCAAGACAATGAAAATCGTTGAAAAATAAATGTTTATGGAGAATCAGAAAGAAACAATCGTCGTCATGCACACATCGATGGGCGACATTCGGTTGAAATTATATAACGACACGCCCCGCCATCGGGACAATTTCCTTCAATTGGTGAAGGATGGGACCTACAATGGCCTGTTGTTTCACCGCGTCATCAAAGAGTTTATGATCCAAGGCGGCGACGTGACGTCGAAGGATGCCCCTTTGAAAAAGTCGTTGGGCGCAGGCGATTTGGGCTATACTGTCCCAGCAGAGTTCGTCTATCCGAAATATTTCCACAAGAAAGGAGCCTTGTGTGCTGCCCGAACGGCCGACGAGGTGAACCCTGAGCGCGCCTCTTCCGCTTCGCAATTCTATATCGTAACCGGCAAGAAATATACCGAAAACGAGCTGAATCAGATGGAAAAGCAGTTGGAAAACCGCTTGAAACAGACGATCTTCGCCCGTTTGCAGTCGGAAAACAAAGCCAAGATCATGCAACTCTATCGGAATGGAGAGAAGGAAGAGTTGGCTATTCTTCGTGATACCTTGATCGGCAAGACGGAGCTCGAAGCGGAAAAGCGCAAGGAGGAGGCCCAACTCCCTGCCGAGTTGCGCCAGGCCTATAAAGAGGTAGGCGGTGTGCCCTTCTTGGACAATCAATATACCGTCTATGGGGAAGTGATCGAAGGCATCGAAGTGGCTGATGCCATTCAGAAAGTGAAGACAAACAGAGAGGATCGCCCGTTGGAAAACATCGTGATCAATTCCATCACTGTTGAGGAATAATTATAAAAAAGGTGGGGAGAAAAGGCGCAATCATCGCCCTCTTTTTCCTCACCTTTCCCTATAATAATACGTATATGAATCCAATCGTTTTTCGTCGCGTGGCAGAGCAGGATGCGGCAGAAGTGCTGGCCATCTATGCTCCCTATATCACGAATACGGTCATTACATTTGAGTATGAGGTGCCTTCGGTCGATGAATTTCGAAGCCGCATCCGTACGATTTCGGCCGACTATCCCTATTTCGTATGCGAGGTGGAGGGGCGGATCGTCGGGTATGCCTATGCACATCGCCATATGGAGCGGGCCGCTTACCGGTGGAATGCCGAATTGTCCATTTATATCAGCCAAGAATTTACCCACAAAGGGTTGGGGAAAGTGATGTACACCACCCTTATCCGCCTGCTGCAATTGCAAGGTGTGCGCCACGCCTATGGATGTCTGACCATCCCCAACGAGAAGAGCCGGCAGCTGCACGAAGCGTTGGGCTTTACGCTTCTCGGCGTTTTTCCCAAGGCGGGCTACAAGATGGGCGAGTGGCGGAGCATCGCCTGGTATGGCAAGGAGATTATGCCGCTGGCCGCTTCGCCCGAGCCGTTCCGATCCATTCGCGAGGTGGAAGAATCGTCCATTCTTCAGATCTTGAAAGAGGGGGCAGACGAGGCTGCGGCCGGCTTCAATCGTGGGTAGTGTGCCGTGACGGATGAAATGTCACCTTCTTGTTCATGCAGAAGTTGACCCCACCATAGACAAACAGGCCGATGAACTGCGAGACGTATTCATTCCACCCCAAGCCTTCGACCATGCCCAGCAAGCAGACGAACTGCGCCCCATAGGCGCAGACGAAGGCCACGAAGAAGAGAATAGACTCCCGCAAATAGCCTCCTTTTCCCGACGTGAAGATCCAAAACTTGCTCCAAAAGAAGTTGTTGACCAAGGCTGCCACATAGCCGCACACGTTCGACCATAGATAGTTGACATGGAAAAGATCCATCATCACACCTACGACAATAGCCGTAATCAGCGCATTCAACGTGCCGATTAGGATGAAACGTATGAGTTGCTGCGAGTTTTTCATCTCTTTCATCAGCCTCTTCTTTCGGTTGTAAAAAGGCAATATAACATGCAAATATACATTTTTTTCTTTGTCGGAAGGGGAAGTGTCCCATTTTATTTTTCAACCATTGCTGTCAGGTCAAAATAAATTATATGTTGATAATGTGCTGATAGACTTTAAGATATTAGCTCTGATTCGCTTCGCGTTAGCACTGCCATTGTCATGGCAGCGAGAATTGTTACTTTTACTCTGCGCTTCGCTAAGTGACCGTTGGTTGGCTTGGCCCAAAAGTAACCAACCGAAGGTCATTTAGCGAAGCGTAGAATAAAAGGCCAGGGCTACGCTTATGACCTACTCCGAACGCTACCTCGCTGTGCGCGT